>DAHVOF010000022.1 GCA_027318945.1 Actinomycetota bacterium
GAAGTCGGATGCCAAGGTTGGGGCGACGGGCGGTTTGCCTTCTGAGACAGGAGTCGCAGTGCCTCAAAAGAGTTCCGGGGGCAGTAAGTCGCGGCTCGTAAGCGTGGATTCTCTTCAAGGTTCAAACCGTCCATCAGCCAAAGGAAAGTCAAAGGGTCGAAGGCGATAAGGGTTTGCTTTAATGTGTCGTACTTGAATAGCGGCCGGATTATTCCGCGTCGTGACTGGACTTTACCTTGTCGGACTGGGAAGTTCTCGCCAAAGCTAGCTAAGGTTCGAAAGCTGTCAGGGAGCCAGCCATTTGCAGTCGTAGGTCGGGAATTCCTCGGGTTAAATGTTTTGCGCTATTGTCCAATGACGTCTGCTGACAGAGTACGCGAGCTGTTAGCAAAATAAGCGAATCCGCGTACCTGCGGAACGACTGGGCAGTTGGTTCGAGGAAATTCTGAGTTGCGAGCCACGAACCGCATCGAACCGTACTCGCTCTAGAGCGAACTGCCACTGAGATCAAAGCGACTAGTGCAGATAGATCAGCCTTGCTGAGGTCGGAGTGGATGCGGCTTGAGGTTGGCTGTGATGGAGCGCTGAATAGGTAAGACTGCCTTTCCGGGAGAGAGTAAAGCGCTATAATTCGGGAAATCCTTAGATTTATTTTTGAACAGGAGTTAAGCTTGCCCCATTTGCCCTGCATGCATATTGGGGCGACTGAGTGGTAGTAGAATTCAATTATGGGTAATGGATTGAGTGCTCGTCAGGGAGGGGTTGTCGCTCCAGGATTGAGGTTCCTTCTAAGCACCTATTTGAGCAGGCACGCTGGTCATTCTACGGACCTAATCGAGAAGGCGTGGTACGGCTCCATTGCGGCGCACGTGGGACAGGTTAGAGCGTCCGGGGAACCTTATTTTGTGCATCCGTATGGGGTTGCTCGGATTGTCGCTGCGCTGGGTGTGGATGATATTACTATCGCCGCTGCGCTTTTGCATGATTCTGTCGAGGACACGAACGTAAGTCTGGACGATGTTTCTACAACGTATGATCCCGCTGTAGCGACGATCGTTGACGGAGTGACGAAGCTTGATCGTTTGAGCTTTGAATCCAAGGAAGCTCAGCAAGCTGCGTCAATGAGGAAAATGCTGCTTGCTATGGCAAAGGATCCACGCGTGCTTGTGATCAAACTGGCCGATCGTCTTCACAACATGAAAACGATCGGGGCGTTGCCGGAGTGGAAGCAGCGTCGCACTGCCCAGGAGACCCTTGATATCTACGCGCCGCTTGCGCATCGGCTCGGAATCCAAGAGATTCGTTGGCAGCTCGAAGACCTTGCCTTTGCGACCCTCCACCCTCGGCGCTACGCCGAGATCGATAGGATGGTCAGCTCGCGCAATCCAGAGCGTGAACAGTATCTCGATACGGTGCTCAAGGCGGCCAAGGATCGTCTGGACGAAGTGGGCATCAATGCTGAGGTGTCCGGCCGGCCCAAGCATCTTTGGTCAATATACGAAAAGATGGTCGTCAAGGCGAAAGAGTTTGACGATATCTACGACATAATCGGTATGCGGGTAATTACTGAAACTGAAAAGGATTGTTGGGCCGCACTTGGAGTGGTGCACTCGATTTGGTCACCCGTTCCCGGACGGTTCAAGGATTATATCAACTCGCCGAAGTTTAATCTCTACCAGTCTTTGCACACAACAGTTGTTTCCCACGGTGGGAATCCGCTCGAGATCCAGATCCGCACACAAGACATGCACCGTAGGGCTGAGTTTGGCGTTGCTGCACACTGGGGCTATAAGGAAGGATCGTCAAAGGATGAGATTGTCTGGTTGAACAGGATCGTCGATTGGCAGAAAGATACCCCCGATCCGGCAGAGTTTCTTGAGTCCTTGAGGTTGGATCTGGAGCTTGATGAAGTTTATGTTTTCTCGCCCAAGGGAAAGGTTATTGCTCTTCCCTCTGGGGCTACGCCGATCGATTTTGCGTATTCAATCCACACGGAGGTGGGGCACAGGTGCATAGGGGCCAAGGTTAACCAGCGCCTGGTGCCGCTCGACTCGAAATTGAAGAGCGGTGACACTGTCGAGATATTCACCTCCAAAGTTCAGAACGCTGGTCCTTCGAGGGACTGGCTGAAAATTGTTGTGACTCCTCGTGCACGCAACAAGATCCGTCAGTGGTTTTCTAGGGAGCGTAGAGAGGATGCGATTGAGTCTGGGAAGGATGACCTTGCAAAGGCAATGCGGAAAGAGAATCTACCGGTCCAGAAGCTTTCCGCATCTGAGCCTTTAGCCCATATCGCAGAAGCACTGGGTTATACGGAACTTGAAGCCCTGTTTGCGGCCATAGGCGAGGGCCATGTTAGTTCGAAGGCAGTGACTCAGAGGTTGGTTCGCGAGCTAAACGGAGGCGACGGGGAAGACCAGCTACCGTCGACGGTGGGTTCTTCTCGCACGCCGCATCGCAAGCGAAAGGGAGCCGGGGTTTACGTAGAAGGTTTGGACGACGTAATGATCAGGTTGTCAAAGTGCTGCTCTCCAGTTCCGGGTGATGATATTACCGGTTTCGTGACCCGTGGCAGAGGCGTGTCCGTACACAGGACTGACTGCAGCAATGCTGTTGCTCTGGCATCGTCGAACGAGGATCGGTTGATAGAGGTCGAGTGGGATCGCGATACTACAGGAATTTTTGCGGCTACCGTTGAAATCAAGGCTCTTGATAGGTCTCATCTCCTGGCTGATGTGACGCGTGTCTTGTCGGAGCATCATCTCAATATCTTGTCCAGTTCATCTCAAGCTGGTGCCGATCGAGTATCTCGCATGCGTTTCGAGTTTGAGCTGGCGGATCCCGGCCATCTTGAGTCCGTGCTCAGTTCGATAAAAAGACTGGATTCGGTCTTCGACGCCTATCGAGTGATTCCTGCAAAGAGCCGATAGTGGAGGGGCCGCTCGGGGGCTTGCAAAATTTTCTTGATCGGCTGGTTGGAAGTCATTGAAGGTGCTTTAGGCTCGATTCCGGATTATCCCACTGCACCTACTGGAAATTGAATGCGGGAGTTTTTATGGCGTCGAAGCCCGTCCACGATAGCGCCTTTGAAGCCGAGGGTCTTCGGAGTCATTACATTTCGAGTCTCGGGGTTGCCGACGTCGGGAATCGCGTGTCTGTATGTGGCTGGGTGTCTCGTGTGCGTGAGCATGGAGAGCATCTGGTTTTTGTAGACCTTCGTGATCGAACCGGCGTCGTGCAGGTTGTCGCTCACTCGTCAGTTGTTGTGCGTTCTGAGTTTGTGATCAGGGTCTCCGGTATGGTCTCGAAGCGGCCGACTGGAACGGAAAATCCCTCGCTCGGGAGCGGAGAGATCGAGCTTGTGGACACAGATATTGAGGTGCTTTCTTCCTCCGAGCTCGTGCCGTTTGCAATTCACGATCGTTTAGAGGTCGATGAGGCGACGCGCCTGAAATTTCGGTATTTGGATCTTCGCCGTGAGAAGATGCAGCACAACTTGAGAATGCGAGCGAAAATAAATTCCGCCATCAGGTCGTCGATGGAGCGGCAAGGTTTTACTGAGATCGAGACGCCGCTCTTATGGACTCCTACTCCAGAAGGGGCTAGGGAGTTTGTGGTTCCTTCACGACTGCATCCAGGCGCAAGCTACGTTCTTCCCCAGTCACCGCAAATTGCCAAGCAATTGCTGATGGTTGCTGGTTTTGATCGTTATTATCAGATCGCTCGTTGCCTGCGTGATGAAGACCTAAGGGCGGACCGTCAGTTTGAATTTACTCAGCTGGATCTGGAGGCGTCATTCGTTTCGCAGCGAGAGGTCATGGGTTTCGTTTCGTCCGCCGTCATGGAGGCCGCGTCCGTAGCAGGCGTTGCGGTCACCAGTCCTATCGGTGAGATTACCTGGAAAGATTCCATGGACCGCTACGGCGTGGACAAGCCTGATATGCGCTTTGGAAATGAGCTTGTAGATGTCACCACGATTTTTTCAAGCACTAGCGTCAAGGCTTTGAATTCTCCTTGTCTAAAGGCAATTGTCGCTCCCAATCCATCTTTGCTTTCAAGATCTAAGTTGGACGATCTCGTGGATCGCGCCAAGCGTTTGGGTGCTAAAGGATTGCTCTGGCTCAAGGTTGTTAGTGCCGATCATGGCGTTCAGCTTGAATCTCCGGTTTCGAAGTTTCTTAGTGATGTGGAGTCGCAGAGCTTAGTCTCTGCAACAGGCGCCGTGGCGGGCGATGTAATTCTTGTCGTTGGCGATGAATGGATGAAGGCTTGCCAAATTCTCGGTCAAATCAGGTTGGATCTAGGCAAGGACCAGGCTGATTCAAGTGAATTCAGATTTGTATGGGTCGTCGATTTTCCACTGTTTGAAGGTTTCGATGAGGACGGTCAGCTTATTTCGGCTCACCATCCGTTTACGATGCCGAACGAGGAAGACTTCAGCAAGCTAGATTCCGATCCTTTATCGGTCAGGTCGCAGTCATACGACCTCGTACTGAATGGATGGGAGCTTGGTTCGGGCAGTATCAGGATACACAGGAGCGATATCCAATCCAAGGTCTTTTCCTTACTCGGAATTGGCTCGGAAGAAGCAAAAAGCAGATTTGGTTTTTTGCTTGAGGCTTTCAGGTTTGGTGCTCCTCCTCATGGCGGGTTTGCTTTCGGGATTGACCGTCTGGTCGCGCTTCTTGTAGGAGAGGACAATATTCGAGAGGTAATTGCTTTTCCGAAGACCCAATCGGGATCCGACCTCATGACTGGTGCGCCAAAGGAGATTGATCAAAAGTTATGGGATCTTCTCGGACTGTCAGTGAAGCCCCAGAAAAAGGATCTCTCTTAGATCAGTCAGTGCGTATAAGGAGGGGGTGTTTCTTTGAATTCGTCTGATTCAATTTTTGAGGAGTCCCTGTTAGCGCGAGAACTGCCGTTGGCAGCGAGACTACGTCCAAAGTCGATCGACGAAGTAATTGGACATGACCGGTATCTTAGGCCCACGGGGCTGATTGGCGCGATGCTGAGTACCCGGAAATTGAGTTCTTTAATTTTGTTCGGGCCTCCGGGGGTTGGCAAAACGACCATTGCGCACGCAGTTGCCCGGGAGATGCGCTGTCGCTTCGTGCCATTCGACGCAACCTCATTAGGTCTGAAAGAGATCAGGGAAATTCAGTTAACGGCAATTCGTGCATCGCAGGTTGTGGACGCCAATACGGTGCTTTTCGTGGACGAAGTTCACAGGTTGACAAAAATCCAAAGTGATGCGTTACTCAAGCCCGTTGAGGATGGAGTCTTCACGCTCATAGGAGCGACAACTGAGAATCCTTGGATGGTTATCAGCCCTGCGCTCCTTTCAAGGTTTCTCGTAGTGGAGCTGTCGTCCCCGGGGCGACTGGATGTGGTGGAGATTCTCGATCGGGCACGAGACGCGACCGGATGCGAAATCAGTTCCGAGGCGGTCGAAGTCGTTTACGAATCATGTGGAGGCGATCTGCGAAGCGCTTTGAACTTGTTTGAGGCCGCAGTGGCTTTGGCCCGAACTCGTTCGGGTGAGGCGCATCCTGAAATCGTCGAAGACGATGTGCGATCGGCCAGACCGAGGGCATCGAGGGGTTTATCGCGTTCCGCCCATTATGAGATGACATCGGCCCTGATTAAATGCATGCGAACATCAGACGTCGATGCTGCGCTCTACTGGTTGGCGAGGCTTCTTGTGAGTGGCGAAGATCCGCGCTTTATTGCCAGAAGGCTCGTAATTTTTGCTTCCGAGGATATAGGCTTGGCAGATCCGATTGCGCTTGAATCTGCTCATGCAACCATTCATGCCACGGAGCGGATCGGGATGCCGGAGGTGCGCATCTGTTTAGCGCATTGCGTGTCTTACCTTTCATTGGCACCTAAATCGCGGGCATGCTGTGAAGCGATTGACAAGGCGATGAGAATTGCCGAAAGAACGATTGGAAGGACTGTTCCGCAGCATTTGAGGGGAATGAGTGGAGAAATTGAAATTGCGCGGGGAAAGGCAGAAGCAGGGGATGAGCCTTTGAGCAGATTTCCGAAAGGCATTGCGGAAGTTAATTTTTTGGAATGGAAAAGCCGTGATTGAGATTTTATTGAGTTTGAAAGAGGTGTGAGGTGACGCTTACACAAGGAATTGACCTCGTGCTACTTGCTCTCCTTCTCGTCCTGGTTGTGGTTTTAGGCACCACAGTATCGCGGTTGCGCTCTCTCGAAGTCTCGCTCGAAACTACTTTGAGTCGCATGCAGAGTGAGCTGTCTCATTTGGTGGATGAGGCTGTCGAGCTTGTGGACAATGCTGGAGAGGATGTCAGCAAATTCGAGGTTCTTCTGGATGCGGCAAATGTCGCTACGAGTTCGATGGGAAACGTTTCTAAGATCGCCTACACGGTAGTCGCGTCTCCCGTTGTAAAAGCCAAGGCCTTTAGTGCTGGAATGTCCAGATTCGCGGGTGTTTTTAAGCCTCAGACGGCAACACGCAAGGGTAGGCGATAATGGCGCGGCGGGCGAGGTGGTTTATTTCTGGCACAGGTTTCGGTGTCGGATTGGCTGTTTGGATGAGAAAAAAGATCAAAGACAGGGTTGAAGAGGTAACGCCGTTGGCGATTGCCAAGGCGGCGGTGGAGTCGATTGCTCGTTTAACGGACCGAATTGGTGATGCAGTAATTGACGCGCGGGCTGAGGCTGCCCAGACGGAGGCATTGCTTCGGAAACAAATGGGGTTGGATGATGGGACTAAACCGCAGGTAAAGAGGTAGAAAGTCCAGATTTGACTCGAGACAATATAGGCTGGCCTAGAAATGAAATCTGATGATCTTCGAAAAGCATTCACTGGGTTCTTTACTGAGCGTGGCCATGTCGCGGTGCCCTCGGCATCTTTGATTCCTCACGATCCCTCAATTCTGTTTACCGTCGCAGGAATGGTGCCATTCAAGCCTTACTTTCTTGGTGAGGAGATTCCTCCCTATAAGCGAGCCACATCCGTTCAAAAATGCATGAGGGCTGGGGGAAAGCACAATGACCTCGACCAGATAGGGCGCACGGCACGCCATCTGACCTTTTTTGAGATGTTAGGAAACTTCTCGTTCGGCGACTACTTCAAAAAAGAAGCGATTCCAATGGCTTGGCAGCTCGTGACTGAGGTATTGGGTTTCGATCCCGAAAAGATATGGGTTACGGTTCATCTTGATGACGATGAGAGCGAAGAGATTTGGCGAGATATCGTCGGCGTTAGGCCTGATCGCATTCAACGGCTGGATGAGGACAACTGGTGGCAGATGGGTGAAGTCGGTCCATGTGGTCCTTGCTCGGAGATATACCTAGATAAAGGCTCCGAGTTCGGTGAAGGTGGTGGTCCGGCACGTGGTTCTGATGAACGGTTCCTGGAGATATGGAATCTAGTGTTTATGCAGTTCAATCGGCAACCCGATCAGAGCCTTGAACCTTTGCCGAAACCTTCGATCGATACGGGCGCGGGCCTCGAGAGGATTTTGCAAATCTTAGAAGGCAAGCGTTCGGTGTTTGACACAGATGTGATAAGGCCGATCTTGGATGTCGCGTGTGATGTGACAAAGACAAAGTACGGGCGTGACGAAGCCAATGACGTGGCTCTCCGCATAATGGCGGATCATGCCAGGTCAATGTCTTTTTTGGTTGCAGACGGAGTCTATCCGTCGAACGAAGGCAGAGGATATGTACTGCGCAGGATAATCAGGAGAGCCGCCCTACGCTCTTACAGCCTTGGTGTTGACAAATCTGTGACTCCGGAACTTGTAGAGTCCGTTGTTTCGGTCATGAGTTCGGCTTATCCCGAGTTGGCCAGGAACCGGGATTTTATTGTCTCGGTCATCTCGCGCGAAGAGGAGAGGTTCAGACATACCATCAAAGCCGGTAGCCTCCTGCTTGACCAGGAGCTTGCGGACAGTGAGATCGTGTCAGGTGAGGCTGCTTTCAAACTCCACGATACTTATGGCTTCCCTATAGAACTTACTGAAGAAGTGGCGGGTGAACGTGGCGTTACCGTTGACCGGCATGGATTTGATTCTCAGATGAAGATACAACGTGAGCGGGCTCGTCTTGCAGGGAGGGAGAGGGGATTAGATCTTGAGCTGCAGGAGCAGTACCGCGAAATCCTAGAGCAGTTCGGAACGACCGTATTCACGGGTTATCGAGTCTTGTCAGATACCGCGCGACTTGTGGGCCTGGTTGAAAGTTCGTCAAGTGATGAAGTCGAGCTTTTTTTCGACCGTACCCCTTTCTATTCAGAGAGTGGGGGACAGGTGGGCGATACAGGTGTCGTGGTGGCAGATTCCGTTAAGGCCGAAGTGCTGGATACGAACTACGCGCTTCCAGGACTGATTAGGCACCGTGTAAAGATGATCTCTGGGTCGTTCGCGCTAGGTCAAATTGTTCAGCTTGATGTTGATGCCTCTCGACGCACGGACATCATGAGAAATCATACGGCGACGCACTTGCTGCACGCAGCTTTAAGAAAGGTGTTGGGAGAACATGTCAAACAGCAAGGAAGTCTCGTGGCGGCGGACAGGCTCCGATTTGACTTTTCTCACTGGGGATCTCTTAGCGAGATTGAAAAGACGGAGATTCAACGCATTGTGAATGTGCAGATACTGTCGAACCAACCCGTATTGGTGAAGGAGACCTCAAAGACTGAGGCGATTGAACAGGGTGCGATCGCATTTTTCGGTGACAAGTACGGTGACACGGTTCGAATGGTCAGAGCGGGCGACACGTCTTTGGAGCTGTGCGGCGGTACACACGTTGACAATTTGTCATCGATCGGCCCAGTTGTGATTGTCTCTGAAGGTTCGATTGGTGCGAATACGCGACGCCTAGAAGCACTTACGGGCATGTCCGCGTTGAACCATTTCGCTGACTTAGAGAGGCTATTTTTAAAATTAGCAGAGGCAGTTAAGGCGACACCTTCAGAACTGCTCTCTAAGGTTGAAGCGTTAAAGGAGCGGGAGAATGAGCTTGCCGGCCAGCTAAAAATTGTGCAGGCAAGGGAATTGGCAGAATTGGCGAAGACTCTTGCTCGCGATTCAGTGGACGGAAAGGTTTTGGCGAGGCGTGATAACCTTACTCCCGATCTCTTGCGTGAGTTGGCACTTCTAGTAAGAGCTGAGCCATCGGTGAAGGCTGTGGTGCTGGTAGGCACTCCCGACGGTGAAAAGGCGTCGCTCGTTGCTGCGGTAACTTCTGCAAGTGGGTTGGTTGCGTCCGATCTTTTGCGAGAGGCGGCGAGGCTTTTAGGTGGAGGCACGGGCAAGCAGGTGGAGTTTGCCCAAGCGGGGGGAAAAAATCTGGAAAAGCTTGATGAGGCTTTTGCCACGATTTCGTCCTTACTGTTTCGTGACAGTTGAGCCGTCAATTGAGGTATGTAGGTCTAGATTACGGCGAAAAGAGAATAGGTATCGCGGTTTCGGATTCCAAGGGTTTGTTGGCGTTGCCAGTCCAGTCGTTTGTTAGGACGAAGGACCGGAAGAGGGACTTGCGTCGGATAGCTGAGCTCGTCAACGAGTACGAACCTTCGAAGATCATCGTCGGAATGCCACTGGGTCTATCGGGCGATGCTGGATCGAGTGCGGAAGCCGTGAGGCGGTTCGTCTTGGAACTTTCCAAGGAAGTTGGTGTGGATATTCTCATGCATGATGAACGACTCAGCACTGTGGAGGCATCACGGCGTCTGAAGGAGGCAAATCTTTCGTCCAAGGCACAAAGGTCTGTGATCGACGCTTCTGCAGCCGCAATCATTTTGCAGTCATGGCTGGACGGCAGGCTGGTCTAGGGATGAGCTTTGGGCGGCGCGAAGAAGAGGGGGTCAGGCAGGGTATTTTGAGTCGTCGAGAGTTGCAACGTGGCCGCGTCAAATATCGGCGCTTCTGGGGTAACAGATGGCAGCGCGCGATGCTTGCGTTAGCGCTAGTTTTGATCGCTTTACTGGCGTACTCCCTTCAATACTATCGCTCCCAGGTTAACGGGGGCTCCAGTGGAGTCTCGACAACCGTGGTGGCAAGTCAAGGGGAGGGATTGGGACAGTTTGCTGCGCAATTAGTGTCGAAGCGGGTCATTCAGTCTGCGCTGGTTTTCAAGATTTGGCTTCGCTTGCATTCGCCCGTCGTGTTGCAGCCAGGCACATATCGGTTCAATCTGGAATCGTCTTATGCCAATGTAGCTG
>DAHVOF010000060.1 GCA_027318945.1 Actinomycetota bacterium
GAAGTCATTGGGTGGATCGCAGGCCAGCCTTGGTGCACGGGCGACGTCGGAATGTTTGGAATCTCCTATCTTGCATGGACACAGCTCTTCGTGGCAACTCTGAACCCGCCGAATCTCAAGACCATCTTCTGTCCATGGGGAACCACCGACATGTACCGGGACCTCGTCTACCGCGGGGGAATGTTCGCCTACAAGTGGCCGATCGGGTGGAGCCAAACCTCTCTTACCTACTCGAACTGTCGCCCTTATAACTATTCGAAGGCGAAAATGGGGGACGAAGCCTACAGAGCCGCAATAGATGACCTGCTCAAGGACGATGATATAAGGGCAGTTCCCGAGCTGGTCGCGATCTTAAGAGATCCCGAGCGAGGAATGAATCCGTTCATCGTGGATCTGGCGCTACACCGGAACTACGACGATTACTGGCGAGAGCGGACTGTCGACTACTCGAAGATTCGCATTCCGGCATATATCGGCGGAGACTGGGCCGCGTACGGGATCCACCTTGCTGCCGCATTCCGAAGCTGGGAGAATCTTGATGTGCCGAAGAAGATGATTGTGGGCCCGCCTATCTACCTTGATCGCCCGCTTGGCCAGCTCCAGCACGAGGCAGTCCGGTGGTTCGACTACTGGCTGAAAGGCGTCGACACGGGAATCATGAACGAGTCGCCAGTTCGTACCTTCATCATGAATACGGACAGATGGAAACACGGGAGCGACTGGCCATTCCCAGAGACAGTATTCACCCCGTTTTATTTGCACGAAGATTCAATGCTGTCCGAGCACGAGCATTGGCCCTACGAGGGGAGCGACTCATTTGAGGATTCGCCGTGGATGCGGACCTCGTTGACTTACCTCACCCCAGCGTTCGTCGAGGAGACTGAGGTCGTCGGTCCAATATCGTTGAAGCTATACGCTGCCACCACGGAATCAGACGTCAACTGGATCGTCTCTCTCCTTGAGGTTGATTCAAGCGGCAGCGAACGCATCCTGACGAAAGGTTGGCTGAAGGGCTCGCATCGAGAACTAGATCTAGAGCTTTCTACTCCGTGGGAACCGGTGCACTCCCATGCCAGTTCCGAGCCGTTGACCCCTGGCGAAATATACCAGTTCGACATAAAGCTCGTTCCGACCGGCAACCGTTTCAAAGCGGGTTCAAAGCTTGGCCTTAGAATTAGCTGCTCCGACGCAAAGCCCAGGACCCCTCTTGAGCAAATTGGCACCGGCACCCTTCCGAGAACTGCAGTGTCACGAGTGACTGTGTTCCACGACGAAGAGCACCCTTCGTATCTCGTTGTTCCAATCACAGAAGGGAATATCCTCAGCACCTACTACTCAGGTGGTAATCCTGTCTGATGAAGAACGGCTGGAAACGTCTGGAGATCAACGGCAATACCGCGGGAGAGGATGAGAGCTATGGCTGAATCAGAAACGCCTTTTCACCCAATTAGGCGCATCGTGGCAGGCCATGATGCGTCAGGCAAGTCCGTGGTGATTTCTGACGGCGAGGCAACAAACCATCAGTATCCGGGGTCGCGCCGATCCACGCTGATGTGGGCTACCCGAGAGACTCCAGCAGATTTTCTCGACACCGAAGATGCCGGCTCATGGCAAATTGACACTCCGCCGCCTCCCGGGGGCTCATGCTTCCGGATCATCCAAAGCGCCCCTGGGGCCACCTACCCTGCGCTGCACAGGACGGACACCATAGACTATGTTGTCTGCATCCAGGGAGAGATCACCATGGATCTGGACGACTCGACCATAGTGATGAAACCTGGAGATATCCTGATTCAGCTGGGGAATAATCATGGCTGGCGTAATGAAACGGACGAGACAGCCACCGTGGCTTTCGTGCTGATCGACGGCAAACCCAAGAACCATCCAAAGCTGCCACCCACACGTATGAAATAGCTCTCGCGGGTTACGGAGTCTTCCGATAGTGGTGCTAAAGACACTTTCGGCTTCGGATCATATGCCGGCCAACGGGAAAATTCGAGGTCGAGTAAAACTCACCAGGCTCTCTCACTGTATCTCTACGAAGGAAATATGTCTGACATATTTGCTTCGATTCCGGCTTCGCGTAGAGCCTGGAGATACAGCGGATGGATTCTCGGATCTTGATCCTCGTACTCAACTTGGCGTCCGCCGTCTTTGATGCTGATGTCCATCTGGAGGTACTGTTTCCTTTTGTCTTCGCTGAAAGGGTACCTGAGACCGCCGAATGCGATCGCGAGGTATCTCGCGGGTTCGGCGCTGGTGTTGAAGTGCTGATGAAATTGTGACTCCGCTGGAGCATAAAGACTTCCGTGTCTCCAGTCGAAACGTACGAAATCGTTATCACCTTCGTACCAGAAAAGTGAGTAGCCATGCCCCGATACGGGGAAGATATGGAAATCAGCCCCATGCCTATGAGCCTTCTTGTAAGTGCCAACCGGCATCTCCGAACAATGGACATGCATCGTCTCGTCGGCCATTGCAAACATCATGCTGGAGCCACCAGCGCCGCGCTCTTTCCACTGGCGCAGTTCAAACACGCTCAGATCCGGGACGAAGTTAGTCTCCCACATGTTGCGGCCGGGCCGAACCGGAATGAACTCCCCCTCACCTTCGAAAAACTTCGAATCCCCAATCCGCTCGGGAAATTCAAAAGGGTTTGAAAAAATGAATTCGTGATTCCGAAACATCTTCATTACCATCGGGAGGTTGGTCACCGACGCCAGGCGAACCACCCTGTTCCCGCTGGTGTTGAAATGCCGGTAGCTCGCATTTAAAGGAATAGCAAAAAGGCTCTTGGGTCCCCATTCGAATGAGTGCTGGGTGTTCCCGGGCCCAACGATGGTTGTGCTTCCATGCCCATCAAGGACATAAACGACCTCTTCATACAGATGGCGTTGAGGCTCAGTTGACCTCTGGGCAGGTATCTCGATCAAGCAAGTGTCAAGGAAGTCGCCCCGTCCGGCTACCAACGCTATGGCGCCGTTCACACCCAGCCTTGACCAGGGCTTCACGTCCATCTGGAGTAGGTCGAAACCAAATCCCTCATTTACTGGAATGCCCTCATTGGCCGCCCATTCCAGATACGAATCGACAAGGATGCGTGGTTCACTCATGCTTCGGTTCCCCCTGAGACTTTTTCCGACATTGTGAATTGCAACGCCCAGTCTGCTTCAAAACAACTTGGAAAGCAAGCGCCGAACAACCTTTGACAAGGTCTAGGAGCAGTACTTTTTCAACGGCGCCAAGCTTGTCAGGCCAGCCCTCGGGGGTGTCCGATCAAGCGCTCTGGATCCTTTCATGAGTGGCACGGCGCGACCGATTTCCAACGCGTCACGCAATGCTACGGGTGCTCATGCTCACCCACCGGCCCATGTCGCCTCATCTGCGATTGACCGACCGACAAACCCGGACGATCCGGCCCCCTTAGCTCCACCTGAATTACTAGGCTTCACCGCTACTACACGGCACTACTACCCTGCATCCCACATCGCTAATCTGCCCCTTGCAGTTTCTGCCACTTGGGGTCTTTCCCTCTTCAGCCGCAGGGCTCTCCACCCACGGAACGACTTAACTGTATCGGAATGCAGGTGCACATGTTCTGCGCCAGAACCTGAACCGAACTCGCGTCACT
>DAHVOF010000084.1 GCA_027318945.1 Actinomycetota bacterium
GGAACCGTCGTCGGTTATTTTGACGAACCGCCGGATGCGGGCCCGCATGTCCGGTGGTGTGGGAGGGGGCTGGGTGACCCAGTCCCCCTCCCAATTACACGGGAAATGATGACGGCTTGTTGAGCGAGTTCGACACGTCTACAGTCCAGTCTTTTGCGTTTTCTCTCGAAGAAACTGCTCGGTTATAACTACAAGCCAGGAAATCTAGACGGATGTCGTGCCCGCAGAATCGACCGGCGTCTGGCCCGTTTGCTCTCAGACCCTACCGCCACAACCATCGTGGTCGAACGTCGGGACCGGCTGGCCAGGTTTGGGGTGGAGCACCTAGAGGCAGCGCTGTCTGCGCAGGGTCGTAAGGTTGTCGTCATCGATGACGATGGGGTGACGCCGATTTGGTGCGGGACATGACAGAGGTGCTTACGAGCTTCTGTGCCAGGCTGTACGGCAGGCGTGGCGCACAACAGAACCGGGCTATCAAAGCCCTCGGGTGCACCAATAGAGACATCGGCCCCGCAGCTATTGTGGCAGAGGACAGTACTTCCAGCTGATGGTGTTGGTGGAGATGCGTACAATTGTGCAGGCCGGTAAAGTAGTTGAGGCCACAGGTGGGATTCATTTGCTCGGCAAGAATGACAAAGACGGCATAGCGCCGCTTGGGCACCCGCGTGGAAATCTGGACAGTTTTCTAGGCCCATCGGGCAAAAATAGAGTCGGCGTCGGTATTGTTCAAGTTGTACGAAATTGACGGCAGCGGCTCCTCTGCGCCATAACCGACACAGTCGGCCATGACGTAAATGCTGGACTTAATCTCCGTGACGGGCCGGAGTCAAATGTCGGTCCTGGACCAGTCGGATCCGGCGCCCCAGTGGACACTCGGGCCGCCTATATTGGCGGTACAGACCCTGGCTAGGACAGCGGGACGGCCAGCTGCCGGAGGAGCGACCGTAAGACCCGCCCACAAGGGAAGACTAGTCACGGTAAGGCGAGAACCAAAACTCCGCAAGAGGAAGCTGTATGAGCGTGTCCCTAGAACACGCTCAACGGCAACGGAAGCTACTTGAAGACTTCACGATGTCGATTCTCTCTGCTGCGCATGCCTTCGAGGCCAATAAGACTCCAACCGGAGAGGACGTAATGGCGATTATCGATAATCGGCCGGGTCTGGTCGATGGCGGCATATACGCAAATCCGGAATTTCTTCTTGGGCTAGAAAGATATCATGAGCTGGTTGCGGTCGCACACAGGACTCATCAGGCTGTGGAGGCATCTTCGCCCACTGAGACTGTTCTGGAGGACTCGACTGCTACGGTGGGTTTGGATCTCGAGGACGGATAGTAAGGGGCCCGGCAGGTGAGGGGAGATTTACATGAGTGACAGTCAGGGCCAGAGCAATTTATTGGAACCTGGAATTCCCAGCGAAGGTTGGTCGGTACTACACCTTTTTTATCGCACAGGCCCTCACGTTGAAAAAGAGGGAATCGTGAGGGCTCTTAAGGCGCTTGAAAGCGAAGGTTATCAGGTTGTAACAGCAGCGCTGATGGGTCACAAGGCTGATCTGGGTATCATGGCACTCGGACCCGACATGTTTCGGTTGCGCAGATTGCAGAGTGAGCTGCAGAGTTGTGGTGTCGCTCTCGCGGATTCGTACGTTTCGCTGACAGAGGTGTCAGAGTATGCCAGCACCCTTCCTGAAGAGCGGAAGGCGCCCAGGCTTTATCCGCACTTACCTCCGGCTGGGAAGAACGCATTTTGTTTCTACCCGATGTCGAAAAAGCGTGAAGTGGGCGCGAACTGGTACCTGCTCAGCTACGAGGAACGCGAAAAGCACATGCTCCAGCATGGCGGTTCGGGCAGAAAGTTCGCTGGAAGAATTGTCCAGTTAATAACAGGTTCTACTGGCTTGGATGAGCATGAGTGGGGTGTTACCCTGTTCGGGCAAAGAATCGACGACATAAAAGACGTGGTTTACAGCATGCGCTTTGACGAGGTCTCAGCGGCGTATGCTAGCTTCGGCCGGTTCTATGTCGGACTGATCGGCGATCCGCACGCAGTTGTTTCGGCATGCTTGCCTGGTTCGGCGGTTTGAAATGGCACTTGGTGACCCTGTAAAGACTGGAGGGATGCGGATGAACGAGCTCGTAATGTCACAGAGCGACGAGCGGCCACCCGAATCTTTTTATGGTTTGCTCACGGATCGCCGGTTCGCTGCCCTTGTGCATCGGCTTACGGAGTTGAAAACCGTTGCAGTAGCGTTGTCGGGCGGAGCAGATTCGGCATTCCTTGCCTATGTCGCGAGGATCGCGTTGGGCCGGGAATCGGTGCACGCGATCACTGCAGTGTCTCCATCGCTTGGCAGTGGAGAGCTGGAGCACTGCAGGAGCCTTGCAGAGTTGTGGGACATTCCCTTTTCGTCAGTTGAGACTCGTGAGATGGAGAACCTTGGATATGTTGCCAACGGGGAGGATCGCTGTTACTGGTGCAAGTCTGAGCTCATGAGCTCAGTCAGTCCAATGATCGGGACAGTGAAATCCACGGTGGTTCTGGGTGTCAACATGGATGATCTTAGCGAGCACAGGCCTGGCCAAAAAGCTGCGAGAGATGCAGGCGCCGTTTTCCCTCTCGTGGATTCGGGTTACACGAAAGCGCTAATAAGGGAACACTCCAGAGCTCTTGGCCTTCCAACTTGGGACAGGCCACAGTCTGCATGTCTGGCGTCTCGGATTCCGTACGGAACCAGGGTGTCCGTTGCCCTTCTCGGTAAAGTCGATAGAGCGGAGGTTGCGTTGAAGCGATTGGGTTTCCGTCAGGTCAGGGTGCGGCACTACGATGCCATGGCCAGGCTGGAATTTTTGGTTGAGGATTTCCAGGCCGTTTTACAGCAGAGGCGGGAGATCGTCGCGGCCGTCAAGAGCGCAGGTTACCGTTATGTAACCGTCGATCTTGAAGGCTTCAGATCGGGGAATCTAAACCAAAATCGTTAGCCTTGTCGCTTTGATGAGCAATACGAATGCGCGAAAATGAAATTCAGGCGTTTGGCGCCGACTCCGAGGAGATATGGGCTTCAAATCGTTCGCCAGTTTCGTTGGGGGCTCGAAGCTGACTGGCCGAGCAAGATTGGTTGCGTAAGAGCGCATTCAGGGGTAACGCCCGGCCTATTGTCTAGCTAGTCTCTAATTAGTCGGTTGTCCCTCAACGTCGGAGGCGAAGTTGGCAACTCAGCGAGTCAAGCTGATCTATCCAGAGTCGTTAATTAGGAGGCCTGTCCTTTCTGAGGTGGCGATTCAGTTTAAGGTGATGTCAAACATACGCCGTGCCGCAGTGGATGAGGGGAGCGGCTGGATAATATGTGAACTCGAAGGTGACCCCGAGTCCATCAAGCGTGCTTCCGAGTGGATGTCTACGCTGGGGATTGACGTTGAAGGTCTCAGCGACGTAGTCGAGAGCTAATGCTAATACAGTACGAATAAGGGATCCGAGCCGCGAAAAAGCATGAAGCGAAGGTACCGGCGCCGTGGCAACGATTGTCGACACGTATTTGGTTGAGCAAAAGATAACTATCCTATGACGGCTGCCTGTCCCAATTAGCCAAGAACCACTTGCTGTGTGACAGCAGGTGGGGATTGTCGAGCGAAGACCTTGCCGCTTTACTCGCATGCGGAGGTCTGATCGAAGTCCCTCCGTAACACTATGGGGTCGGCGCGATCGCCGCCGTGCAGTACATGCAGCGGGACGCTGCAGCGGGTATAGACGAAAGGCATTCGGGGCAGTCCCGCATCGGCGTGGCGGGCTCTCCGGGCTTGGAAGTTCTGGAACTCATCTTTGTGACCGGAACTACGACAAAGAAATATATGGCGGCTGCTACGAAGATAAAGGTTATGACATTATTTATGAAATCGCCGTAGGCGAACTTTGACGAATTGATGGTGAAGTACAACTGCGCGAAATTTGGTTTGCCGCCGAAGGCGGCAATGATCGGTGTGATAATGTCAGACACGAGGGCAGTCACGACTTTGCCGAATGCAGCACCGATTACAAAGGCGACAGCCAGATCGATCAGATTTCCTCTAAAAAGAAACTTCTTGAAACCGCTCAAAGTGCTATCCCCCTGAGAATTGGTTGACTGAATTTCAGGGTATCAGAGCGACGGGTACGATTTCTCGAATTTTCTATTGACCGGCTAAGGGAGTGGTCGTCATGAGGCCGAGTGTCGAATGGACGCTCGACGGTCCATCATGATCTTGGCACGTGCCAGCCAGCCTTGGAGATGCCGTCCCTCGGCTCAAAGAAGAGGCAGTTGTCCGGGCATGCAAACGGGAAAGGTTCGTTTGCGCCCAGTCGACATTTCTCCAACTTGTCTCCAGACTTCACAGTTTGCATGATGTAGTGTTTGCACTCTGCGTTCACCGCCATGTTTATCGAGCATAGGGCTATCGACCTTGGTGCCGGTCCAGAGCAATTTTGTGAATTCGCTCGCACGGTGCTATATCAGCGCGCTTTTTTGGCTAGCTTCAATTATGTGGATATTGCAAGATCTGCGTTGAATCGATGGAGTGAAGCTCTCGCTGGCGTCGCCAGCACGGGCCTTTCCTTCACCGACAGCCTGTATGAAAAGGAGCGGTTTGAGGAGATACTCCACATTGCGGCAGAGATGAAGGCATACGTGGCGGGCGACAACAACATCGACAGCAGATATGTTGACGAAATATTCGAAGTGTGGCGGAAGGCGATTGGCCGAGGGATTTCGGGTTACGTCACTCCGAAGACGGCGGTAGGTGCGATTGTGGGAAACGACGCCAAGGAGCTGCTCCTTGTACAAAGGGCCGATTCCGGAGTTTGGCTATATCCGACTGGGTGGGCCGACGTTGGCTACAGTCCTGCGGAAATTGTAGCTAAGGAGGTGCTGGAGGAGACTGGTATCGTCGCGAAGCCGATTCGCCTGCTATCGGTGGTAGACGGAATGCAGCGAGGCTTCACATCAGTGCCCATGTACTCGATGATTTTTCTTTGTGAACATCTTGGAGGGAATCTTAGGGCACATCCACTCGAGTGCCTCGACATCGGTTGGTTCAGTGAAGAGAGCCTCCCGACGCCGCTCGCAGCTGTTGGAGGATGGGTCAGGATGGCGTTTTCCGCAATAAACGGCAAGTATTCAGACACCTATTTCGATCCGCCGAGAGATCCTCTTTGGGTTTCCCCAGGCGCCAAGTAGCTCCCACCTGGCGAGTGGAAAGGCCCAGGTCGGCTTCCTGAGCTGCTTTTCGGCGGCGGCTTTGAACACTTCCTTCAGCTTGTAGCGCTCGAGCTTTCCGAACACATTCTTGGGAAGATAAGCGACGAAAACAATTTGCCGTGGTCGCTTGTAGGTGCCAACTCATCGCTATTTTCCAGGCACCACTTTTCGATGTCTTCACCCGTAAGGATGGAGTCACTTGTAAGGCTCTCCCTTGGGCTATGACTCTGAGACTCTCGCTCGCGCAGAAGGACGTTCCGGAGGGCCAAATTTCTATCTCCGCTGGAACAATCTCGCCGGGGTCCAACCTCAGCTGCCGGCGGTGTAGATGCACTGGCTGTTCGGGGGTGGTACGTTCCAAGTCAAGCTCACAGTGCGATACTTTTAGCCAGCCCAATGCGACGGGGCCGTCCTCATGATTTCCCAGGAACTGGAAGATAACAATTTCACCCG
>DAHVOF010000094.1 GCA_027318945.1 Actinomycetota bacterium
CGAGCCGCATAGCACCGGAACTATCTGCCCGCTCACCGTTGCGTTTCGTAGTGATGCCCTTATCTCGTTGGGAGTTATGTACTCTCCGTCGAGGTACTTCTCCATGAGCTCGTCATCAAAGTTGGCAAGGCTCTCGAGAAGCTTGTGATGATACTCCTGAGCTATATCGTGCATTTCGGCTGGAATGTCGGTGATCTCGTACTTCTCACCGAGCAGATCCTCATAAACGAGGGCGCTCATTTCGATCAAGTCGATGACGCCGACAAAGTTCGATTCCGCGCCGATGGGCAACTGGATCACGCAATCATTAGCCTCGAGCCTGTCGCGAATCATGTCTACACATCGGTAGAAGTCGGCGCCTGTGCGATCCATCTTGTTTACAAAGCACATCCTCGGGACGTTGTACTTGTTTGCCTGGCGCCACACAGTCTCAGTCTGCGGCTCTACGCCGGCTACGGCATCGAAAACCGCAACCGCCCCATCGAGAACCCTGAGAGACCGCTCAACCTCCACGGTAAAATCAACGTGGCCCGGAGTGTCAATAATGTTAATGCGGCAGTCCTTCCAGAAACAGGTGGTGGCGGCAGACGTGATCGTTATTCCGCGCTCCTGCTCCTGAACCATCCAGTCCATAGTGGCGGCACCTTCATGAACCTCGCCGATCTTGTAGTTCTTCCCCGTGTAGTAGAGAATCCGCTCGGTAGTCGTCGTTTTACCAGCATCGATGTGCGCCATGATGCCGATATTGCGATATTTCTCTAAGGGATATTCCCTGCCTGCCATAGTTATGCTGCCTCTTTTATAAACAACTGAACACAAAACTTTGTCCGTCTATTGCTAAAGGAACCATTTTAATCGGCTAAAGAAGTAATTACCTTCAGAAAGTCGAGCGAGCAAGAGGGCCTTTAATATCAGGCATGCCTTGCCATTATGCGCCCGGGACCAACGTCCCGAGAATTCAATTACCAGCGATAGTGCGCAAACGCCTTGTTCGACTCCGCCATCTTGTGGAGATCCTCGCGCCGCTTCACGGAGGCCCCGACTCCATTCGCGGCATCCATCAGCTCGTTTGCGAGCCTTTGCGACATGGTCTTCTCGCGCCTCTTTCGCGAGAAACCGACAATCCACCGAATCGACAGCGTGGTTGCCCTGCGACCCTTGATCTCTACTGGCACCTGGTAGGTCGCCCCACCAACTCGCCGCGAGCGAACTTCGAGCTCCGGCTTGGTATTCTCAATGGCCTTCTTCAGTATTCCGAGGGCATCCCCACCATTCTTTTCCTGAATGATGTCCAGAGCGCCATAGACTATCTGTTCCGCCAGCGTCTTCTTCCCCCTGGAAAGAATCTTGTTTACCAATTGGGAAACAAGGATCGAATGATAAATAGGATCCGGATGTATCTCCCTGCGGGGGGCTGGTCCCTTACGAGGCATTCGACTACTTCTCCTTCTTGGCGCCGTAGCGGCTTCTGGCTTGCTTGCGGTTCTTCACGCCAGAAGTGTCCAGTGTCCCGCGAATTATCTTGTATCGAACACCTGGAAGATCCTTGACTCTTCCACCACGAACCAACACGATAGAGTGCTCCTGAAGGTTATGGCCAACTCCCGGAATGTAAGCGGTTACTTCCACACCGCTCGTAAGGCGAACGCGAGCAACTTTTCTCAGCGCTGAGTTCGGCTTCTTCGGCGTGGTCGTGTAGACCCTAGTGCAAACGCCGCGACGCTGTGGCGCGCCCTTCAGCGCAGGAGTCTTGGTCTTAGATTGTTTCGATTCGCGTCCACTCCGGACGAGCTGTGCTATCGTGGGCACGCCATACCTCTCCAATTGTCAATTTGTCTACGTGGTCCGAGCCAGCACAGCCATCACAATGAAGGCTACTTGGCTCGGGCCAGAAAATCCGGTGCACCTTAGAGTGCACACTCTGCCAGTCTTACACTATAGAGGCTTCGCGGCTTGCACCCTCCTTTTGGGAAGTGCCAATCTGCCTCGATGTCTCTGACTTACGATGCGCCCTGATCCAACTCCTTGGGACTCTCGTCATCGGAGTCAACATCGCCGATCGAGAACTCGACGAAATCCTCTCCTTCAGCCTCGATATGCGCCAGTTCCGCAAAGTCCGGCTCGTCGAATTCAAAGTCGCCGAATCCCTCCATGTCCTCCGAGGACCAGAACGACATCCTCTGAGCCTCGGGAGCCTCCACTTTTACCGACCTGTAGATGCCGAGACCTGTGCCCGCGGGTATGAGCTTGCCGATAATGATGTTTTCCTTTAGCCCAAGCAGCGAGTCGCTCCTGCCTTCAATGGCCGCCTCTGTGAGAACTCGAGTGGTCTCCTGGAACGACGCAGCTGAAAGCCACGAATCGGTCGCTAAGGAAGCCTTGGTAATGCCCATAAGTTCGGGCCTACCTTCAGCAGGACGCTTGTCCTCGGAGACTAAGGCCCTGTTGGCATCGGAGTACAGCTTGGTGTCAACTCTTTCACCGGGGAGGAACTGCGAGTCACCGGGCTCGGCCACAGTGACCCTCTTGAGCATCTGACGCACAATCAGTTCGATATGCTTGTCGTGGATCGACACGCCCTGGTCCCGGTAAACCTTCTGGACCTCTTCTACCAGGTACTGCTGAGTTTCACGGATTCCCTTGATCTCCAGCAATTCCTTCGGATCGCGAGGACCCTCGACAATCGGATCACCCGCCGAGATTTCTTGCCCTGCCACAACCTCGAGGTGAGAGCGGTAGGAGAGCACGTGGCTCTCTTCCTCGCCATCCTCGCCGACGATGACAACGCTTCGCCCAGCCTCTTCCTCGACGACGCGAACCACTCCAGTAGTACGCGAAAGCAGGGCAGCGCCTTTCGGGGTCCTGGCCTCGAACAGCTCGACAACGCGAGGAAGGCCGTGCGTGATGTCTTCTCCAGCTATTCCACCCTGGTGGAAAGTACGCATAGTGAGCTGTGTGCCCGGCTCACCGATCGACTGGGCAGCTATGACTCCAACCGCCTCGCCAAGCTCGATCAGCCTGGAGGAAGCCAGCGCCTTGCCATAGCACACCGCGCAAACACCGTGCGCCGCATCACAAGTCAGAACAGAGCGAACCCTGACCCGATTTGCCAAGGAATCGCCGCTTATCTGCGAGAGCACATCTTCATCCAGCATTGTGCCGACTTCGAACTCCTCGCCGGACTCAAGCTTGACCGCCTCGGCAAGTATGCGCCCGTACGCTCTCGTCTCTACGTAGTATCGTTTTCCGGCTTCGTCAGGACGGATATCCTCTATCCAGATTCCTCGGGTCGTTCCGCAGTCCATCTCCCTGACTATCAACTCCTGCGCCACGTCCACCAGTCTTCTGGTCAGGTAGCCTGAGTCTGCTGTCCTCAGAGCGGTGTCGGCAAGTCCTTTCCTGGCGCCGTGCGTCGAAATGAAGTACTCCAACACGGAAAGCCCCTCGCGGAACGAAGACTTGATCGGCCTCGGAATCATCTCACCTCGAGGGTTTGACACAAGCCCCTTCATACCCGATATCTGGCGAATCTGCTGCGCATTCCCTCTGGCGCCGGAGTCAACCATCATGTCGAGCGGGTTGAATGTAATCGATGAGAGCATCGATTCCATTGCCTTGCCGATGTCAGAGTTGGCACTGGTCCAGATCTCGATCTCCTTCTGGCGCCGCTCATCATCGGTGATGATCCCCCGCTTGAACTGGAGCTCAGCCTTCTCGGCCTCTTTTTCATACCGATCGAGTATGTCCGCCTTTTCGGCTGGGGTCCTCACGTCATCGATGGAAATGGTCAGCCCCGACTGCGCGGCATATCGGAAGCCAAGCTCTTTAATCTTGTCAAGAGCTTGAGCAACCTCAAGTTTTGGATAGTTGTTCGCGATCTCCTCGACGATTGACCCGATGGTTGTGTAGCGCTTACCAATCAGGCTGTTCACATAGCGGAACCCATCCGGCAAAGCTGTGTTGAAAATTAGCCTCCCGGGAGTCGTCTCAAGTTCCTCAACGGATGATTCGCCATTGTCGTCGACGATCGGTCTACGGATCTTCACGAGAGAGTGCAGATCCAGGTCTCCTGACTCGTAAGCCATCTCCACTTCGTAAAGGTGACGATAGACATTGCCCTCTCCCTTGGCACCCTGCACTGTCATGGTGAGGTAGTAGATGCCGAAAACCATGTCCTGAGTGGGGACAGTGATAGGTCGGCCAGTTGCGGGAGAGAGTATGTTGTTAGCCGAAAGCATCAAAATTCTCGCTTCAGCCTGCGCCTCAGTGGACAGAGGTAGATGCACAGCCATCTGGTCACCATCAAAATCTGCGTTGAATGCTGTGCAAACCAACGGGTGAATCTGGATCGCCTTGCCCTCGACCAGCACGGGCTCAAAGGCCTGAATTCCCAGACGGTGAAGAGTCGGGGCTCGGTTGAGAAGGACCGGGTGCTCTTTTATCACGTCCTCCAGGACATCCCAAACCTGAGGACGCCTCCTTTCCACCATCCGCTTCGCGCTCTTGATGTTCTGTGCGTACTCGAGATCGACAAGCTTCTTCATGACGAACGGCTTGAAAAGTTCGAGCGCCATCTGCTTGGGTAGACCGCACTGGTGAAGCTTGAGCGTCGGGCCTACCACGATGACAGAACGCCCTGAATAGTCAACGCGCTTGCCGAGGAGATTCTGACGGAACCGGCCCTGCTTGCCCTTCAACATGTCGGAAAGGCTCTTTAGCGGACGGTTGCCCGGACCTGTGACAGGCCTGCCCCGCCTTCCGTTGTCGAACAAGGCGTCAACGGCCTCCTGGAGCATTCGCTTTTCGTTGTTGACTATGATCTCGGGCGCTCCGAGATCCAGAAGGCGCTTGAGACGGTTATTGCGGTTAATGACCCTCCTGTACAGATCGTTGAGGTCAGACGTTGCAAACCGGCCACCATCAAGTTGAACCATTGGTCGCAAATCAGGGGGGATCACGGGAACGGCATCAAGGATCATCGCCCGCGGATCGTTCATCCTAGCTCCATTGGCATGCCTGGCATTGAAGGCAGTCACGATCTTTAGACGCTTGATCGCCTTTTGCCTGCGCTGAGTGGAAAGAGGCCTGCGTCCGTCCATTGGCTCGATCGCCTCACGAAGCTTCTGCTCCTCCTCATCGAGATCAAGACGTTCGATCAGCTTGCTGATCGCCTCCGCACCCATGCCGCCTTCGAAGTATGTGCCGTACCTATCGTGGAGCTCTCTCCAAAGGATCTCGTCTTCAACAATCCTTCGCGAATGGAGTTCCTTGAACTCGTCGAACGCGCGCTGGGCCATTTCTGCCTCGTAGGCGTACCGTTCCCTGACAGAGGCAATCTCCTTCTCCCCTGCGCGCTGGCGCGCCCGTATCTCAGACTCCTTCGATCCTGTCGCCTCCAACTGCGCGAGCTCATCTTCAAGCTCCTTGAACCTGCGGTCGAGCTCGACGTCCCTGGCAGAGTTGATCTCCGAAATCTCCTCGAGCAGCTCCGCCTCTAGCGATGGCAGATCGTCGTGGCGCTTCTCCTCGTCCACCCAAGTAACAAGATTGGCGGCAAAGTAGATGACCTTCTCGAGCTGCTTGGCCTTGAGCTCCTCTTTGACCGTTGTGCCCATGAGCAGATACGCAAGCCACGACCGAGTTCCGCGCAGGTACCAGATGTGGACCACCGGAGCCGCGAGCTCTATGTGCCCCATTCTCTCGCGTCGCACTTTCGATCTGGTGACCTCTACGCCACACCGCTCACAGATGATCCCCTTGAACCTGACCCTCTTGTATTTCCCGCAATAGCACTCCCAGTCCCTCGTCGGGCCAAAGATCTTCTCGCAGAAAAGCCCATCCTTTTCTGGGCGCAGGGTCCTATAGTTGATTGTTTCCGGCTTCTTGACCTCGCCATGCGACCAGTACCGGATCGACTCTGCCGTTGCGAGCCCTATCCGGAGCTGATCAAAGTTGTTTACGTCTAGCACTAAAGGCTCCCCTCTCCTCTGACCCGTCTGAGATCCTCTTCCTCGGACCCGCGTTCAGGCCTGGAGATATCAATTCCCAGCTCTTCAGCAGTTCTGAATATGTCCTCGTCCAGCTCCTTGATCTGGATCTCCTCTCCGGAATCCGACAGCACCTCGACATTGAGGCAAAGGGACTGCATCTCTTTTATGAGAACCTTGAAGCTCTCAGGAATTCCTGGCTCAGGTATGTTCTCGCCCTTGACGATCGCTTCGTACACCTTTACTCTTCCCAGCACGTCATCGGACTTGATTGTCAGCAACTCCTGAAGCGCGTAGGCCGCGCCATATGCCTCCAACGCCCAGACTTCCATCTCCCCGAAGCGCTGGCCTCCGAACTGGGCCTTTCCACCAAGAGGTTGCTGAGTGATCATAGAGTACGGACCAGTCGAGCGGGCGTGGATCTTATCGTCCACAAGGTGAGCCAGCTTCAGGATATAAACGTAACCCACAGAAATAGGATTGTCGTAAGCCAGGCCTGTCCGGCCGTTGTAAAGCGTGACCTTGCCGTCCGCGCCGATCAGCCGCTTGCCGTCAACCGACTCGGGAGTCAGGGTTGAAAATATCTTTTGCATCGTCGGATGCTTGCCGGCCTTCTCCACCTCGTCCCAGTGAGCGCCATCGAACACAGGTGTTGAGATCCAGGTAGATGGCTCAGTGGATGGCCTGGTCTTCTTCTCTGTTCCTCGCAGAGGAGGAATGGCTACCTCATTGCCTTCCCATCCCCAGCGCGCTGCATATCCCAGATGCGATTCCAGCACCTGGCCAACGTTCATTCTCGAAGGCACTCCAAGCGGATTCAGGATGATATCGACTGGAGATCCGTCCTCCAAATAAGGCATGTCCTCAATGGGCAGGATCTTAGAGATGACACCTTTATTCCCGTGGCGACCAGCGAGCTTGTCCCCTTCGGTGATCTTCCTCTTCTGGCCTATGTAAACGCGGACCAACTGGTTCACCCCTGGTGGAAGTTCAGCGGAGTCCTCGCGGGTGAAGACCTTCACATCGATGACCTTGCCTGACTCACCATGAGGCACTTTGAGCGAGGTGTCCCTCACCTCCCTCGACTTCTCGCCGAAGATCGCGCGAAGAAGTCTCTCTTCAGGCGTAAGCTCAGTCTCACCTTTAGGGGTGACCTTCCCTACAAGGATGTCGCCGGGACCCACTTCGGCCCCGATCCTGACAATGCCCCTTTCGTCAAGATCCGCAAGGATCTCCTCCGAAAGATTCGGGATGTCACGAGTGATCTCTTCCGCACCCAGCTTTGTATCGCGTGCATCGATCTCATGTTCCTCAATATGAATTGATGTGAGGACATCGTCGCGAACCAGCCGCTCGGAGAGGATGATCGCGTCTTCGTAGTTATAGCCTTCCCATGGCATGAAGGCGACGAGCAGGTTCTTGCCGAGCGCGAGCTCTCCGTTGCTAGTGGCGGGTCCGTCAGCTAGAAGATCACCAAGCTCCACTTGCTGGCCAGGGTCGACGACCCCCTTCTGATTGATGCAAGTGTTCTGGTTGGATCGCTTGAACTTGGATAAATGGTAAACCTTGCGCCCAAGTGGCCTGCCGTTCTTATCAACTTGGCCTGAACGATACTCAACTTCAACCGATTCGCCGGAAACGCTTGCCACCACGCCTGAACCCTCGGCGAGGATCACGTCTCCGGCATCGCGGGCGGCTCTGGCCTCCACGCCCGTGCCGATGTAGGGTGCCTCGGGCACTACGAGCGGAACCGCCTGCTTCTGCATGTTCGCGCCCATCAGGGCTCGGTTGGCATCGTCGTGCTCGATGAATGGGATCAAAGACGTGGAAACTGAAACGATCTGCTTGGGTGAAACATCCATCAGATCTATTTCGGAAGGGGGAACGAAATCGATCTCCGACGTGGAGCCGTAAGACGTCGCTGTTGCGCCCACCCTTACGCCGGCGCCTTGAGGACCACGCCTCACGAGCACCTTCTCCTCGACAAAGGAACCGTCCGCTGCAAGAGGCGCATTGGCCTGGGCAATGACGTATTCTTCCTCTTCGTCGGCGGCGAAGTAAACGACCTCGTGGGTGACCCGTCCGTCCACCACCTTGCGGTAGGGAGTCTCGATGAAGCCGAATTCATTCACCCTCGCATAGCTTGCCAACGCGCCAATCAAACCTATGTTGGGTCCTTCGGGCGTCTCGATCGGGCACATCCTCCCGTAATGCGAAGTGTGGACGTCTCGAACCTCGAAGCCGGCACGCTCCCGCGAAAGGCCTCCAGGCCCCAGTGCGGAAAGCCGCCTTTTGTGGGCAAGACCGGACAGAGGGTTGTTCTGGTCCATGAACTGGCTCAATTGGCTTGTTCCGAAAAATTCCTTGATGGCGGCGACCACCGGGCGGATGTTTATCAGGGTCTGAGGGGTGATCGCTTCGACATCCTGGGTCGTCATACGCTCTCTGACGAGGCGCTCGAGCCGGGACAGGCCAAGGCGCAACTGGTTCTGGATAAGCTCGCCTACACTACGGATCCGCCTGTTGGCAAAGTGATCCTGGTCGTCGAGGCGGTACCCGCTTTCGCCATTTGCAAGATGCAACATGTACGTGGCCGTCGCAAGTATCTCAGAGGGAGCGAGCACTCCCTGGTCTGGAGCCGGATGGCCCAGGTCGACGCCGAGGATCTCGCTCATCCTGTCAATCTCCGGGCCAAGCTTTCGATTCAGCTTGTAACGGCCCACTCGCGTCAGATCATATCGCTTAGGCGAGAAGAACGCGTTCTCAAAGTAACCGCGCGCCGACTCGACGGTTGGGGGCTCGCCCGGCCGCGCTCTCTTGTAAATCTCAACCAGAGCCTCTTCACGAGTGGAGACAAGATCCTTATCTTTCTCCCACTGTCCTTCCAGAAAGTCAAAATGCCTTACGAAACGCTGAAGAACGTCTGGGTCTTCGTATCCCAGTGCGCGAAGAAGCGTGAACAAGCTCACACGCCGCTTTCTAGCAACGCGTGTTCCTGCAGTAATGTCGCGACCCGGCTTCGCTTCGACGTCGAACTCGATCCATTCACCACGGTACGGATGAATTGTGCCGTTGACAATGATCTTCGGATCTCTTCCAGGCTGGAATATCACACCTGGCGAACGGACAAGTTGGGATACCACCACCCTTTCCGTTCCGTTGATTATAAAGGTTCCCTTATCGGTCATCATGGGAAAATCCCCCATGAACACCGTCTGCTCCTTGATCTCGCCGGTACCTGCATTCATGAAGCGGGCGCGGACGAAGATAGGAGCGGAATAGGTAATATCCTTCTCCTTGCACTCATCGATTGAGTACTTGGGATCGGGCCTGAGATCGGGATCATCCGGATCAAAATCCAGTTCAAGCCTAAGTTGGCCTGTAAAATCCTCGATTGGTGAAATATCTTGGAAGGTCTCTGCCAAACCCTTTTTTAGAAACCAGTCGAAAGAATCCCGCTGGATTGCAATAAGGTCTGGCAGCGGCAATGCCTCTTCCAAGTTGGCGAATGAAAAACGTTCCGGAGACTGGGAACGAGAGCTCAACGGCTTACTCCTCGCTTATGTACACCGATTTAAAGCTGGAAATGGCACTGGAAATTTGGCGCGCAAACACCACTCCATTTGGAACTACTTGATGGTTAGGGACAGCTTTAACGAGCATAATGCCTTTGACGGTACCCTACAGCCCAATAAGAGCTGCTATTCATTATTTAGTTAAACACCAATACAGAGGCGCTCATCGAGCACCTCTGTTTGGGAACAGTGTAGACGAACTACTTGAGTTCTACTGTAGCACCGGCTGACTCGAGTTGAGCCTTCGCCTTTTCGGCGTCCTCCTTCGAGACCTTCTCAAGCACGGTCTTAGGAGCACCGTCAACCAGATCCTTGGCTTCTTTCAGGCCGAGGCTGGTAAGCGTTCGAACCTCTTTAATGACCTGGATCTTCTTGTCGCCAGCAGCCGTAAGCACGACGTCAAACTCGTCCTGCTCAACGACGGCGGCCTCAGCGGCACCGGCTGCAGGGGCAGCTGCAGCGGCTGCGACGGGTGCGGCAGCCGTAACGCCGAACTTCTCTTCGAACTCCTTGAGAAGCTCAGAAAGTTCCAGAACGGTCATCGACGCTATCGCATCGAGGATTTCGGACTTTGTAGCCATTTTGTTGCTCCTTATATTTTCGAAATCAGTCTTGAACGCATGCCCAGCCTGAGCTGGTAATCTCAACACCCTTCGGGTGTTCTGCTAGCCCTCTGCCTGGGGCTCTTCTGCCTCAGGAGAGGAAGCCTCTCCGGAATTCGGCTCCTCAACGGGAGTCTCCGCTACGACCTCGGGATTCGGGCTTTCAGCCTGGACAGCTGAAGTAGCCCCTCCATTTCCACCCTTGGCAATGAGGGCAGAGAGGGCATAGGCGAAGCTTTGCGGAACAGCTTTGAGCAAGCCAGCGAATTGCTGCATCGGAGCTGCAAGAGCCCCGGCAAACTTTGACAAAAGCACGTCACGCGATGGAAGCTCGGCGAGCGCGGTGACCTCTTTGGCATCGAGCAGGTTCTCTCCGAGGACCCCGCCCTTGATAACGAGAAGAGGATGCTCCCGACTGAACTCCCGAATGGCCTTTGCTACTCCGGCGGCATCATTCTTTACGAAAGCGATGCCGGTGGGTCCTTCAAGCAAAGGGATTAGATCAGTAAGACCCTTGTCATTCGCAACGAATCTCACAAAGGTGTTCTTGAAGATCTTGTATTCGCCGCCGCTTTCTCTCATGCGCCGACGCAAAGCTTCAAGCTCCGAAACCTTGAGACCTCGATACTCGGTAAGCAGCACCGCCGATGAAGAGTCGAACCGCTCTCTCAATTCCTCGACCGTCGCCACTTTCTTGGGCCTGGGACTTCTTTCCATCTCTCTCCTGACGTCAAAAAATGCAGTCAGAGAGACAAGCGCCTCAAGGTGCCACCTCCTCAGGCGGGAATTCCCTTATGTCTTCGCACTTGCGTGGCCAGACACCTGATCTCTCCGGCGACTGCTATAAACTTTGGCTTCGATTTAGCGAAACACAGAACACTGATTGTAGCGGCACCTGTGCAGCATCCTGCACAGCACCCTCGGCCTGCTAGGCAGCCGAACCCTGGCTGATCATGTCGTCAGTCAAGCGCAGCTGGTTGGTATCAATCTTTACCCCCGGCCCCATGGTCGACGAAAGAGTCACCGATCGGAAATAACGCCCCTTCGCAGTCGACGGCTTGACTCGCGTAAGCTCATCTACGACAGCACGGAAGTTCTCGAGAAGTCCCTTGCTGTCGAAAGACACCTTGCCTATTGGGACATGCACGTTACCGACCTTGTCTGTGCGATACTCGATACGGCCACCCTTGAATTCGGTGACAGCTTTCGCCACGTCCTGAGTAACGGTGCCGGTCTTTGGGTTCGGCATCAAACCCCTCGGACCAAGGACGCGTCCTAGGCGGCCTACTTGGCCCATAAGGTCTGGCGTGGCGATTGCCACGTCGAACTCTATGAAACCTTCGTTGAGACAACGATTCACGAGATCGTCCGCACCAACTACATCCGCTCCCGCGTCACGTGCCGCCTGAGCGGCTTCACCGGCGGCAAATACGGCGACTCTCACAGTCCTGCCGCTGCCTGCCGGCAGCGATACGGTGCCTCGGAGAATCTGGTCCGCCTTGCGAGGATCCACCCCCAAGCGCACGGCGAATTCAACCGTCTCATCGAACTTCGCCTTGGCCGACTTCTTCACAATCTCGACAGCTTCGGCCACCGCATAGAGCCTTTCACGGCTGTATTCCGCCGCGGCCGCAGAATAACGCTTTCCTTTTACCACTGTAAATCTCCCAAAGTTATGCGAAAGTCCGGATCAACCCTGCACTTTGATCCCCATCGACCGCGCGGTGCCTTCAATTTGGCGTTTTGCGGCGTCCAGGTCATTTGCATTGAGGTCCGGCATCTTGGTATTTGCGATTTCAGCTATCTGAGCATCGGTGACAGTACCAGCAGTCACCTTTGCATTAGTAGACGACCCCTTCTCGATGCCTGCCGCTTGACGAAGAAGGACGGGCGTTGGAGGGGTTTTTAACACAAAGCTGAACGAGCGATCGTCGAAGATCGTCACTTCAACAGGAATCACTGTTCCGCGTTGTGCCTCAGTTGCAGCATTGTACTGCTTTACGAACTCCATAGTCTGGATTCCGTGAGGTCCGAGTGCTGTACCAACCGGAGGGGCGGGTGTTGCCGCACCGGCTGGGAGCTGAATTTTTACGATTGCAGTTACACGGCGCTTTGCCATTTTCGATCGACTCCGTACTATCTTTCCAACTAAAGCTTTGATACCTGAGAGAACTCGAGCTCCACGGGTGTTTCCCGCCCAAATATGTTCACCAGAACTTTGAGCTTGAGGTGGTCCTCGTTGATCTCTGCGATCTGACCGGAAAAGTCTGCAAAGGGACCTTCCTTGACTCTGACCGTCTCCCCGACTTCGAATTCGAGAAGAGGCTTGGCCTTCTTGACCTCTTTGGCGCTCACTTCCGGAACAGAAAGGATGCTCTCCACTTCCTTCCTGGAAAGCGGAGTCGGCTTCGTACCCAAACCAACGAAACCCGTCACGCCAGGAGTATTGCGGACAACAGACCAAGACTCATCGGTCAGGTAGCATCTGACGAGAAGGTAACCCGGAAACACCTTCTTGGAAACCGTCACCTTCCGGCCATTCTTGACTTCGACCACGTCTTCGACCGGTATCACCACTTCGAAAATCTCATCTTCGATATTCATGGACGAGATCCGGCTCTCGAGATTCGACTTCACCTTGTTCTCATAGCCTGCATACGAATGGATAACATACCAGGCGCCTGGGCGGTCATACGGGCTTTGCGCCTGCGCTTGTTCCTCTTCTTCGAGCAGCGCCTCTACGTCGTCGAAAGAATCACCCCCATCGTCGGCCAATCCCGCGGGGCTTTCAACATT
>DAHVOF010000095.1 GCA_027318945.1 Actinomycetota bacterium
TATACCATGGCAAACAAAGGCGACATAGCCACAACGGCGGAAACGGTGCGCTGGACCACTGGTCAGATGCCGACTGTCGTGACAAACAACATCACGCCGAAAATGAAGCGGACCTACAAGGCCAGGCTTTGGCAAAAGCCATTTCTGCTCCGCCTCATCGGCACTGCAGGAACTTGGTTTCTGATGGACATCGCTTTCTACGGCAACTCTGTATCTAGCCCTTTGATCTTGAAGGCACTCCAGCCCCACGCAACACTGTTGGACAACATCTTGATTGCAGGTGGCATTTTCCTGGTCTTTGCTGTGCCTGGCTATTGGCTTGCAGTTGGTCTAATGGACAAGATAGGACGCAAGGTGATCCAGTGGTTGGGATTTCTGGTTATGGCAGCGGCATTTGCGGCAATTGCCATTATCCCAGGAATAACTAAGAATGCAGTCCTATTCCTTTTGCTCTTTGGAATCAGCTACTTCTTTACAGAATTCGGTCCGAATATGACAACCTTTGTCCTGCCAGGTGAAGTCTTTCCAACATCGATACGAGGTATGGGCGATGGCATCTCGGCGGCAGGTGGCAAGGTGGGCGCGTTCATCGGCGCGTTACTCGTCCCGACTTTGCTAAAGACGATCCATCTTTCTGGCGTAATGGGTCTCATGGCGGGAGTATCTCTAATTGGAATCCTGCTCACCATTGTGGCAATCCCAGAACCTAGAGGACTGACTCTCGAGGAATCATCTGCTGAGGAGGTTCTTATCTGATGTCACGAGTACCGTTGGCTGCCGACGATTTCCACCTGGGCGAAAAACCTTTGGTGGTGCGGGCCCAAGACGTTGAAGTTGACCTTGGTGCCAACTTGGCGCGTGTGGGCAGCCAACGGCTACTCATGCCACTTAAAGAACTCCATCTTCTCTTTCTGCTCGTGGCTAACGCCGGCCAGGTCGTACGTCGCGAGATCCTCATCGAGCGGTTGTGGGGATCAGGGGAAAGAACCGAGAAGAACCTTGATGTCCATATCTTGCGGCTACGCCGAAGGATCGAGCCGGATCCACGCCGTCCACGGTACATTCGAACTGCGCGAGGCATTGGCTACATTTTCGACATCTTTGAGGAATAGACGGCTTCGATTCTTGTCGGTTAGTTCTGGTGAAACCCGGCCAAACCATGTCCGGCGATGTCTGGATCTTGAGACGTTCGCTAGTTGAGTTCTGCTACTCTCCTGGTTTAGAAATTGCTTCTGCATGATAAAGTACTGGGTCAGTACGGTAACATGTCGTGTTCGAGTCGCACAGCCGAAGATGTGGCGGCATGCTTATCCAATCGGAGAAGGGGCCATTCTAAGCCGCTTGATCTTTTCCCCAGGTGGTCGTCTATTTTTTTGTGTTTGGACCATGCTAAGCGTTTCCGGACTGGGTAGGCGAACAGTTCTGGTTACGGCTGTCATGCATCCACGTCAGATAGACCATGGGGTGTCTTCTCCCAGTCCGATGGCTTCCTAATCAGCTGAATGAGCGCTCGCCATGCCGCAAGAGAGTGAAGCAGCCAGTAGACGGGATTCAACAAAGCGTACCCCACCAACGACCACTGCCTACGGCGACGCGTAGCCATGATGCTCAGAGCTATCATGATGGAGTTGCCAAATATCAGGCTGAAAGTATTGAGGGCTGTGATAGGGCCAATGAGATGAAAATTTGGCAGCGGAAGACCGAAAATCCCGTAGAGGCCCCATGCCAGCACGATCGGATTGATCAAGAACGTGGCTGGCGTCCCTCCAATGAAAAGGATGAGACTGGTGATGCCGCGCCAACCCGTCGTTTTCTTCAGTTTCTGAAATGATCGGGTGTGTACCGTAGTGGTCATCATGTAGCCCTTTATCCAACGAGTGCGCTGGCGAATCCAGGCCTTAACTTCGGGACAGGCCTCCTCCCAGGTGGTCGATTCGATCGTTCCAACCTTGTAACCAAGGGCCATACAACGTATGCCTAGGTCAGCGTCTTCGGTGACATTGTATGGATCCCATCCGCCAAGCTCACGAAGAGCCTGTACCCTGAAATGGTTCGACGTTCCTCCAAGCGGCATGGGAAGCCCCAGTTTATCTACGCCAAGCAGCAAATAGTCGAACCAGAGCGAATACTCAAGGGTGAACATCCGGGTGAGGAAGTTCTGCGTCGAATTGAAGTAGTTGAGACGGGCCTGTAGGCAGACGTACTCTGGGCCGAGTTCGTCGAAGCGGTCGACGACATCGCGAAGCTGCGCCGGTTCCGGGCGATCCTCAGCATCATAAATCACCAACAGCTCGCCCCTGGCAAGGCTCAGGCCTACATTGCAAGCACGGGCTTTGGTCCTCGGTTTTCCGTCTGGGATGACCACGATTCTCATGTAATCCGGCGTCTTGGTGCTCTTTGCCGCTTCGATGCTCTCGATGTCATCTTCTTCAAGCAATAAAAGCACCTGTATTTTCGATCGAGGATAGTCAAGCTTTTCAATATTTCGTAGAACCACTGGTATGACGTTGGCCTCGCGGTAACAGGGCACGAGGATGGTGTACATAGGAAGGTCGGTATCGGGCACTCGACGCCGGATAACACCACCTCCCTCGATAAGCTTTCGTAGCCTTTTCTCCTCTTCCTTGCGCACTTCTCGCGAACCCATGACGCTGAAAACCAGCTTGGTTGTAATAGAGGCATCGAAGTATATGTTCAGTACCGTAAGCAACACGTCCAGGCCTACGAAGCGGTTCCAGTACATGAGTCCCAGCATTCCGGTCGCTGTTGCCGCTAGTATGAGCCACTGAATCCAGCTAGGACCACGGCTGGCGGAGAGGTGTGGCCGGCTCTCAGCGAGATCTTCACCGGCAACATGGGCCACAGTCTTTCCAGCGCCTTTCGATACTGCTTGCAAGATGTCCCAGTCGGTGGTCAACACGTAAGTAACGCGGCCAATGCCGAACTCTTGCTTGGCAATGTCTAGTAGCCGAATATCGGGGTTAGCTGTAGCAACGACGAGAGTCCTTCCAGATTCGCTGTCAGTTATTCGCCATGGAACCCACCGTTCGTCAAACATGGCTGAAGTGTCCAAACCACGGAGTAAGGAATAATCAGGAGGACTGGCAATAAGATTTACGAAAGGACGTCCGAGACAAGATGCCCAGTGCTGATACAGCTCAAGACGCGAGCAGAACCCGTGGTTCAGAAGTACCCGACCGATCCATCCATTTTCACACCGCTGAATCTCACGGACTCTATCGAGGTCTTCGTGCGTGAGAATCCTGTCAGCAACTAAAGAGTTCAGCAGAGGCTCTTCAGTTCGTTTCGTGATCGATCCTGAAACCTCTTGAGGCCTTATCTTCCCCTGCCGGTTACGGGTTGGGCGTTTCGAAGTGGTCACTGCGGCGTCCCTGCTAAGGAGTTGGGGATCAGATGATCAGGCGGAAGTTGCTGAGGCGCCGACTCTCGTTCGAAAATTCTGTAGGTCCCGAATCCAGCAACTGGCAAAAAGACCGTACCAAGCACACCCTCTTTCTCCAAGGTAGTCCAGACTACGTCGGAGGGATTTCCGACCTCGACAGCTACCCATGTGGCAAGCCTTGGATGAGACAGAAGGCGTCTCCACATTGAACCAGAAGAACTGAAAATGACCCGATGGAAATCGAAACCGATGAGCGGAAGAACCGGAATGACAGTATCGTCAAGGAGTATGTAACCGCTTGTCGCATTGTTATGTAGCCATTGACCAACCAAGCGCTGGTCCATTCCGGCACGAGCGTCAGATTTCGCCTCCAAGACAGTCAATGCACTTCCAGGAATAGTCCCGTTCAATACTCCTATTGCCCAACCTACCGAGAAAATACCCACCATGAGAAGTGCAAGGATCCTCCGAAGGTTCCTTGGGTGAAAGGCTGGGATCTTGAGCTCTGTCAAACGGAGAGTTTGGGCCGCAGCCACCGCCAGAAAGGGAAGCGACTCTACGCCGAATCGTGTATTGAATACTCCTGGCGGGATCATCTGAGGAAGCCGGATGAACACCTGTCCTTGCCAGATGCTTGCTATAACGAAGAGACCAGTTCCGGCCAGACATAGCCACAACTCTTGTCGAATCCCGCGCCATCGAATGACCGCTACTCCCAGGCCGATGAAAGCTGCCACAACGGTAGCTGAACCGGCGATATCGAGAACTGTCTTTCCGTAAAGAGCGAAAGAGGCTGGCAGATCCCCCTTCCCGTATATTAGGCCCAGCGATCCAAGAGGAGCCACGAGAGCCTTCGATGAGTACGGTCCGCGTTCGAAAGCGAGCGGATCACCGAATACGGACCAATTGAAAATAAGCCACCAAGATACGGCAAGCCCTGGCAGCGCTGCGAATGCAAGCACCTGGCGTCGCATCAGCGGCCCCCACCCGAAGCGCTTCCAGCTCACCCAGAGGAAGGCAATACCCGCCAAAGCGGCAAAACCCCACGCCTCATATCTGGTGAGGATGCCAGCCGCGATCGGCAGTCCGCAAAAAAGGGCAACCAGCCCCGTTGAATAGGCTTTTTGGGAGGTGCCCCATCCAATCAACCCGACGGTAGCGAGGCATGTAGTTGCCACAGTAAAAGGCTCGGTCAAAGGAACCGCGCTCACATACGACCATGATGGATTAGTCGCCACGATCATAGCCGCCACCCAGCCGCCAGCATTTCCCAAGCCGGTGCGTTGACCGATTCGATAAAGCGACACAGATGTGACACATGCACATCCGGTCGTTATCAACGAGCCTCCGAGGCCTGTTCTCCACCCCCACATCCACAAGCTGGAGACAGCAAGAATGAGGTGGGGAAGCGGAAGCCAGTTGGTTCCAAGTTGCGACAGCCCTGGGTTGGGGGAGTCCCAGATTCGTCTGGCAATGGTCATGTGCGACAAAGAGTCGCCGAAACCGTAGATCAGGTTATGTCTCCAAGCCCAGCCGACCATCGATCCTTGAAGTAAGAGGGTCACTGCAGCTACACCTGGGGCACCCAACCACCATCTGTTATTCGACCCATTCTTCACTTTCGTGGAAATTGCAACGACTGGTCCGTCTTTTGATTTCCGAGTTGATCTAGAAAAAAGCGAACCGGGCAGTCCAATCTTGTCGGGCCCATCTGATGTAGGAGAAGGGGAAACAGTCTCGATCTCTGACATGTCTAGAACCAGCTGGTTGGATCGGGATCAGTCGACTCATCTGGCTTTTCATCTGGCTTTTCTTCTGCTACCTCTAGCTTCTTGGCTGCTTTGGCCTTGCGACGCAACCTGGACATCTTCACAGGTAGCCAAGCCAGGCGCAGCACAACCGCCGTAACGACAGCTCCGATGCCGACGATCAACCAAGTTGGGATGCCGAGGTTGTTGGCCGGGTTAACCGCAGCCAGCTGAGGGAGCAAGGTTCCGGTACCAACAAGACGGAGCTTCCCATCGCTAGTCATTACTGCCAGCTGACCAGAACCTAGGCTAAACC
>DAHVOF010000010.1 GCA_027318945.1 Actinomycetota bacterium
GAGCGACACCGCCTCGATAAGACGGACTAACGCAGCGGCACACACCATATTGGTTACCACCTTTGCCCCGACTTTGACCTTAGCAGTCTCCTCAAAACCCAGAGCAATGATATTCTGCCTTTCCGACTCTTCGAGGCCGGAAAGGTCCACGGTGTCACGGTCTACGATCAAACCTACTCCTGCCCTGCCCACCAGCTTTTTGCCAAATCGATCCCACGCCTTGTCAGAAAGCACAAGACAAAGATCGGGCGTCGAAAACTGCGGATTGGGAATTTCCGCTCCGGCGATAGATACGTCTGCCCTTGTCGCACCCCCCCTAGCTTCCGGACCATGCTCTTGGATCAAGGTGGCGTAAAGCGCACACTCAAGCGCTGCCTCAGCGAGAACGGTTGCAGCTAAGGCGATCCCCTGACCACCGGAACCGGAAAGCCGGATATTCACTCTCGGAAAATTCTCAGCCATTAGAGGTCCCTCCTGGCAGATCCACTTACAACGCGGTTCTCATTGGAACGCGAGCTTCTACCACCGGCTACGTTCAATGTTTCCTCCAGGGTGAGCCGGTTTGAACGGTGCAGAAGGCCGGTTGGCAGTACAGGCCTAACTGGCTGGGGATTGCTGATCTCTTCTACTGTGGGCCGGGCGGCCAGATCAGCGTCAATTTCCGGGTCGTACCGTGCTTGGCTCATCAAGAGATCTGGACCAGTTCCAAAACGGTTGATCCGGCCAAAATACTCCGTGCAGTCAGTCATCACCTCTACAAATGAAAATCCGACGTGATCTAGCGCCTGGGCGAACATCTCGCCGAAAACCTGGGGCCGATAACTCGACGTCCGCGCCACAAATGTTGCTCCTGCCGCCTTCACGAGCTCGGAGACATCAAAGGAATGCTGCGCATTGCCTTGAGGAGTCGTCGTCGTATAAGCACCCAACACCGTCGTAGGCGCAGCCTGACCACCGGTCATCCCGTAGATCTCGTTGTTCAACAACACGCAAGTAATGTCCACATTCCTACGCGCCGCATGAATAAGGTGATTCCCCCCGATCGATACCCCGTCTCCGTCCCCAGTCACGACAATGACGTCTAGATCAGGTCGGGCTAGTTTCAATCCTGTGGCAAATGAAAGAGGCCTTCCATGAGTTGTATGCAGCGTGCACGCATCTATGTAGCCGACGATTCTCGACGAACAGCCGATCCCTGCGACTATTGCAACCTTGTCCAGGTTCTCATAACGATCGGAAAGCACTGAAAGCATTGCATCGAGTACAATGCCGTGACCGCAACCAGGACAGAGCATGTGAGGCATCATGGCGTGGCGGAGCAGCCGCTTCTGGTCCCCGAACACCGGAACGCTTGCCGGTTCTTTGCTCTTCAACTCGATATTCATATCAACTTTCCTTCCCTCCAATTCCCTTCTGCTCCTCTAACCTGCTTCATGCGCTCCCGCGGACCAGAACGCGCCTTCTTTCTTCAAGGCGCCCGGCGATCCTGCAATTGAAAGAGCGTCGGGAAGGGAAAGAGCAAAGCTCACGAGCTCATCGGTAGTAATTGTTGCTCCACCGGCCTTTCCGAAGGACAGAACAAGCGTGGTCTTATCAACGATCCGCTCAACCTCTCGAACCCACTGACCTCGGTTCATCTCAGCCACTACCACAACGTCCGCTCGGGCTAGCGCCGCCTCTATCAACTCGTCCTGTACAGGCCATAAGAGTTTCGGCCTGACAAGACCGGCCTTAACACCCCTTGCTCTTAGCAGATCAACGGCCGCTCTTGCAGTCCTTCCAGAGATTCCATAGGCTACGAACGCCAAGGTTGCATCTTCCATTTGGTACGATTCGAGCGGCACCATCGACTGAACCACCTGGATTTTTTTCTCCAGTCTTTCCAGAAGCTCCGCTACGATCTCAGTGTTGCTGGTCGGGAAACCGCGCTCGTCGTGCATAAGGCCTGTGACATGGAATCTGTACCCTGACCCGAAGTTAGGGATATGAGGAATGAAACTCTCATCTCGTCCATAGGGCTTGAATGCTTCGCTCGGAGGTTCCAGTGGCTCGGGGCGGGAACCAAGCCGCGATTCATCTGGCGCTCCGAGTTCCACGCCTTCCCTCATGTGCCCTACAACCTCGTCAAAAAGAACGGTCACCGGCGTCCTCAGAGTCTCCGACAACCTGAATGCCTCTATCATGAAGTCGTAGACTTCCTGCACCGAAGCTGGCGCCAGCACCACCGCAGACCGATCGCCGTGCGAACCCCATTGCGCCTGCATAACGTCGCCCTGAGAAGGAGCAGTCGGAAGACCAGTGCTTGGCCCGCCGCGCATTACGTCCACAACCACGCAAGGTATCTCTGCTAGATGCGAGTAGCCAATGTGCTCCTGCATAAGTGAAAAGCCCGGCCCTGAAGTGGCGGTCATCGCTCTCAGCCCGCCCAAGGACGCGCCGATCACCGCGCCGAGAGAAGCCATCTCATCCTCAGCTTGTAGAAATACCCCCCCGTTCTTGGGAAGCAGCCGGGCCATGGCTTCAGCGATTTCAGATGAGGGCGAAATGGGGTATCCCCCGAAAAATCGACAACCAGCTGCTATGGCCCCCTCCGCGCATGCCTCATTGCCCTGCATCAGTCTCATTGCTTTTCTCCTAATTTTGCTGCCGAACCCTTCAAAGAACCGTTGCCCGCAAATGAATCCAGCCAAACTTCTATTGCCAGGTCCGGGCACATGCGCGCGCAGAGACCACAACCGGTACAACGATCCGGATCCGAAAGAACTGCAATCTCATGCCTGTCGAGAACAAGAATTCTTTCCGGGCAAACTGCGACGCAAATATTGCACCCCTTGCACCAGCTTCTTGTGATCTCAACCCTCGGCTTGCCGCGGTCAGTAGAAATGCGCAGCCCTGTGGTCGAACCGACGGCATGGCCCGAAAGCGTGGCGACGGTTCCGGCAGTTCTTCCATTGCCGTAGGCAGCGGATATTGTGCCCTTGGATTTTCCACCCGTGCGTTTGATCTCCTCATACCAGGCTCTTCCTCGGTCAAAGCAGATCAGATTGTCCTCCACATACTTTGAAGGCACCGTGGCTGCTATCGCTCTGCGCCAAACCTCCTCATCGAAACCCATTTCGACGGACAAGGCACCCAAGAGGACCGTTTGAGCAATCGCCGGCCTTCCTTCGGCCGCGCTGCCCGCAATTTCGTAAGTGTCAATCGGCACGACACCCTCGGGAGGAGACACGTCGTAGGGGTACATTACCGATCCCGTTCGGCGGTCAACTTGCGCGCTGGGAGGTATCCGCCTTTCGACGCTTATGAACGCGACTCCCCCAGGCTTCAAGTAGCCAAGATAGCGAAGGCCTTCTTCCCACTCAAAGCCGAGTATCCACTCCGCCTTTCCTAGCTCCACCATGACCGAGTGAACCTCGCGCCCAAAACGAAGGTGGCTCACCACGGAGCCACCTCGCTGGGACATCCCATGCACTTCAGATTTTTTTACATCGAATCCCGCATCAATACAAGCAAAAGAGATGGTGTTGCTAGCCGTTATTACGCCTTGTCCACCCACGCCACCCAGCACGACATTGCCGGATGAACGCTCTTTCGTCTTGTCGTTTTCAGCCACTATCTTTTGCAACTTGGTAGCCGAGGACTTGGATTCAGGCAAGATCCCTACCCCCTTTGCCGGAGCCGATCGACGGTTCTCCGCTCTCGCTCAATGGCTCTGTCCCCCCAACACCTACGGGAAGAATGGCCCCCTGAGGACATATCTGAGCACACACAGTGCAACCCGAGCACAAGCCGGGATCGATGCGAACCCGCCGAGGCATCTCTAGAATGCTCAGATCCCATCCGATCGCAGGACAACCGAGGTTCATGCACAATTGACAACCATCGCAGGCTTTCGAATCTGTGTAGTAGATTCGCCCCCTGCTTTTCACCGGCGATTCCACACATGACCTAGCAGTTATCACCACCGAGACGCCGTCCTTGTTCATCGCGTTCAGCAAGGCCATGCGAGTCGCTCCAACGTCGTAAGGATCGACGATATTTACCATGCTCACACCCGCAGCAGAACAGATCGCAGGAATGTCGACCTTTGGCGCTTTCTCACCCCTAATGTTCTGAGCCGTCGCGGGGTGAGGCTGCCCACCAGTCATAGCGGTAGTTCCGTTGTCAAGGATGACTACTGTTAGATTCGCCTCGCGATGCACTGCATCTATGAGCGGCGGAATTCCTGCATGCAAGAACGTGGAGTCTCCCAGCACCGCAACCACCGGCCTTCCAGCAGTGCTGCCAGCTTTTGCAAGCCCAACAGCCATGCCGATGCTCGATCCCATTGAAAGACACGTATCCATTGATGCGAGCGGCTCGGTTGCACCCAAGGTGTAGCAGCCTATGTCACCGGTTACTACCGCATCCAACTCTTTCAGGATGAAAAACGGAGTGGCGTGGGAGCATCCTGCGCAAAGGAGCGGAAAACGCGGCGGTACCGAGGGCACAGTCCCCGAAGAACTGACTTCCTCTTTCACCGCCTCTAAAATTCCCGCTTTTTCAAAACCTTCCCTTACTAGGCTAGGCGACAGTTCGCCGAATCTCGGAAAAAACTTCTTTCCCTCTGCTGAAACTCCAAAAACCGCCAGTGCTTCCTCAAGAAATGGGTCCAGCTCCTCGACAACAAGCAACTTCTCCACCTTCCCGGCAAAGCTCCTGAGCCTCTCTTTGGGTAGCGGAAATGTTACGCCGAGCTTGAAAACGCTGGCATCGGGCAAGATGTCCCGCACATACTCGTATGAGATGCTTGACGTAACCACGCCGATCTTGTTCGAGCGAATCTCCTCCCTGTTGAAAGGGATTCCTTCAGCCCAGGTTTCCAGCCTGGAAAGCCTATCCAAATGTGCGACATGGCGAGCTTTGGCGTTCCCTGGCAGCATGACATACTTATGCGGATTCCTTTGGAACTCGCCTTCCCTCCGCGCCTGAGCGGGCATCGGAATGACTCTTGACCGCGAGTGCGAAACCCTTGTCGTGGTGCGAACGATAACCGGCGTATCCCAGGTCTCGCTCAGCTCAAATGCCGCTCGGGTGAACTCGTAAGCTTCCTGAGAATCGGCAGGCTCGAACATAGGAACCCCGGCGAAACGGGCAATATAGCGGTTGTCCTGCTCATTTTGTGAACTATGCATGCCTGGATCGTCCGCATTCAGAATCACCACACCGCCATTAACACCGATGAAAGGGCTGGTCATCAGCGAGTCCATCGCCACATTTAGTCCCACATGCTTGGTAGTGACCAAAATGCGATCTCCGGCAAGAGATCCGCCGACGGCTACGTCGAGCGCGACCTTTTCGTTGGTGGACCAGTCCACGTACACTTCGGCGTCAGACGAGATCTTAGCCAAATATTCCAAGGTCTCGGTGCTCGGCGTACCGGGATACCCCACTGCCATGCCGACCCCTGAATGTAGAGCCGCCAAGGCTATGGATTCATTGCCAGACAACAGATCTACCCTGGTCTTTGCTACCTTTTGAGAGCTTTTGGGAGGCGCTTGCTTGACCTCTAACGTGTCAAGTCGTACCACAGACGCGCCATTGCCGTTCTTCTCAGACGAGCGCTCAGCCTCGCTTTCAACGGCTTGGTTGATCTCCTCGCTCATACCAGGGTCTCCTCGTGTTTCTTGCTCAAACCCGCTTTTTTTAGCGCAGACTCAACCAACACCTTCATCTCCTCATCACTAAGCACATGCAAAGATCGCTTGGCCTCATCTAATACTGCGCTTACAAGTTCAGGGGATTCCTTGTACCCATGTCCGCGCAGCCAAAAAACAGCGTTCCACTTTCCGCTCATCGGTCCCACCAAGATGCGCTGCTCTCTTCCCACCATGCCTGCCGGAACTGACGAATAGATACGGTCAGCCAACCAGGCTTCACCCTTTTCATAGGCCTTTGCCACTGCAGCCGCATGGACGCCAGTGCTGGTCGCAAAGGCATCATCGCCAACAACGGGGTAATTTCGAACTATTGGAAATCCGATCATTTCGCTCGCCAACCTGCAGTAGCTAGGCAGCACCGTCAGATCGGCTTCCATCCAACCCATAAGAACTAGGTTGACTACCAAAGTGTCCATCACTGCGTTACCAACTCGCTCCCCCACTCCCAGGGCGCATGCATGCACGCGAGTCGCGCCAGAGGTCAGCGCTGCAATGTTGTTTATCAAGTCCAAGCCGCGATCGCGATGACCATGAAAATCGATTTCAATGTCTTTGAACCCCGCCTTATCGAGATCTTTGCGTAGAAAGCTAATCACGTGCTGAACCGCTACGGGAGTGGCATGCCCGACCGTGTCGGAAACGCATACCCGACTTGCGCCAGCTTCGGCGGCGGTGCGATACAAACGGGATATGTCCTGCGGACGCGCTCTCGTCGTGTCCTCGGTCACAAACATGGAGTCGAGACCGTGCTTTGTCGCATAGCCAATCGCCTTGGTGACGGTCTTTTGCATTGTCGCAAGATCCCATCCCTCGACAAGTTGCCTGATCGGACTCGATCCCAAGAACAAAGCGGCCTGAATTGGAACGCCTGACCTCTGACTTGCTTCGATGATCGGGTTGATATCGGCTAAATGCGTGCGTCCAGCACAGTTCGCTTCAACCGGAAGATCCTCGTTGCGTATCGTTTCCGCAATTTTGACTACATCCGAAAGGGCCTTTTCGCTTGCTCCCGCATAGCCGATATCGGCCGCCCGGACACCGAGAGCTGGAAGAAGCCTTATGAAATCCAGCTTCTGCTCAAGTTCCGGCTGCAGGGCAGAGGGTGATTGCAGCCCGTCTCTCAAGGTCTCATCGTTCAAGATAACTTTTGACGGTCTGCTAAACGAGCACACCGGCGCATCAACCTGCTCCCAATCAAAGACGAGCCCAGAGAACCTGCGATCTCCCGTATCGGATCCTCGAGAGAATGACCCCTTTTTTTGCATTACCTGATCCTCCCTCCCGGACTTTGACAAAATCCATTCGCTGTTGCCAGCGGCTCCACTTGCTTGGCTATCCTGCAGCCAAAGCCCAATACTTCCTCTAAAAATGCGGGATTAGGGCAAGGACACCTGGCTGCTTTCTACCCCCCACACAAAATAACTAAAGTAGACGCCTCTATGTTAATTCGCTAACTTAAGTTACTATATCTTCGACTGACTGGTCAGTCAACTCAAAGCTTCATCATTTTTTCGACATTCTGAATTACTTGCGCTTGCGCTGGATTGAAAAATCATGAAGTAGAAATGTTCCTTCAAACTTGCCATATGCATGGTGTTCGTCTCGCCAACACCAACCGCAAGTTTCCTATCAGCTTCAATCTTCTCTGACATTACGCGCAAGCGACCCGCTCCGCCGAAAACAGGTCGCAACGGAGATCGAAAACCATCGGCAGGATAAATCCTGAACCAAATCATGAGATCCCTATCAGGTTCAAGGCTCACCACAATTTGAAGCCGGTTTCGAATGCGTGCTGAAAACTAAACGTATAGCCGGCATAGCAAACGAACAAGGGATCTGACAGGTGTCTATTG
>DAHVOF010000102.1 GCA_027318945.1 Actinomycetota bacterium
CACTTTCAAATTCAGACTTGTTGAGCTATATGATTTCCGGGAAAGACGGATTTTACGTGCCACCAGGGCGCACGATTCCCTTGGTCGACTCTAATTTTGTGGATAGCAATGCTTGCGAGTTCAAGAATTGGACTGAAATTGTCTTCAGGTTCGATGCGTTGAAACTAGAGTACCGTGCTTCCCCTCAACTCCTATTGCACATCTTCCCTCCTGCGATACCTACAAAAAAACAAGCGCGAGGCAAGGATAAGGAAGCAGTCGAGGTGCGAACCAAGACAGTCCTGTGTTCAGAGCTTTCAAAGAATGAGTGGGTTGGGTTCTTACCTCCGGGGAAATATCACTCAATGCGCCTGGCTTTCGGAGATGCTGGAGCATCCTTTTTCCACGTGGAAGCCACAAGCAAATCTTCGAATCGAATCATGGGTTCACGCAACTTCATGGCAAGTGCAGTTCAAAGAATCTTCTCGATGGCCCATTCTCCGAATCCGGAAACCGTTCGCCGACTCAAAACGACCGCACGCTCCCTCCTTTCACTATTCAAGGGACTCAAGGACGACTTAGTAGGCGTGAAGCCGCTTGAAGAGATTCCCGACGGACCCTACGGTCTCGAGGAGTACGACGTCTGGTTCGCAAAGAACTGTTCCATTGGAGCCAAGGAAGAGGCCTTTGCCAATTATTTCATCTCAACCTTTTCGCTCAAACCGCTGATATCCGTCGTTTTGCCGGTGCGCAACGCGAACCCCCTACTGCTCGCAGCTACGGTCCATTCCGTAATTGACCAGCTTTACGATAATTTTGAACTCATCATCTCCGATGCCGGATCGAGTTCCGAAGGGACGCTGAGATATCTCGATCAAATCCGTCAGATTGATTTCCGAATCAGAGTTATTTCCTCGGACGGCAAGGAGCGGGATACCGCCACAGCGGTGAACGATGCAGTCATGGCGAGCCATGGAGAGTACGTCGCCTTCCTGTGCCAGGACGACATTCTGAACAGAGATGCGTTCTTCTGGCTAGTCGAGAAGATCAATGATTCACCCAGAGCAGAGCTGGTTTATTCTGACGAGGACTGCATCGACGAAGGCCTTAGATACGTACTTCCAAAGTTCAAAACCGATTGGAATCTCCTACTACTGACCAGCCACAACTATGTCGGCAACATCGTGATGGCGAGTAGAAGGCTTTCCAAACTTCTAAAGTTTCGCAGCGAAGCAGGAAGCTCCTGGCTTTACGACTTTGTTCTTCGAAGCGCTCTGAACCTGGATGAGGACACAATACTTCATGTCCCGCGCATCCTTTACCACAGGCGACTTCGAACTGGGAATTTGGCAGTTCGCGACGTCACGGCCTCCGACTGGAAATGCCGGCTCGGTGCACTTGAAGATTTTCTCAGATCATGGAGTCCCGGAGCCACGGTAGACGGCGATACGGATTCAGATTTCGCCAGGGTACACTTCCCAGTCGCAGCCACATATCCTGACGTCGCGATAGTGATACCCACACGAGACTCTCCGGAAGTGTTGGAGCGATGCATACATTCGCTTGTCAACTTCACCAAATACCCTAATTTTAAAATCCATGTCATAGACAATCAGTCGGTGGAAGCGAAAACCCTTGCTCTATTTGGGGAACTCAAGACGCTTCACTCAGCCGAGATACACACCTATGACAAGCCATTCAACTACTCCGCCATGCACAACTGGCTGATTAGCCAACTCGATAGCGAGTTCATTTGCCTGTTAAACAATGACACAGAGATTATCGAGGAAAGCTGGCTTGACGAATTGGTGTCACTCGTCTCACTTCCAGGATTTGGAGCCGCTGGATCACTGCTTCTATATCCTGACCGCTCTATCCAGCACGCCGGCATAGCGCTTGGAATTGGAGGCATAGCGGCGCACGTCGGAGTCGGCGACGCACCCGATAATCCGGGCTACAGTTCAAGAAACCTGGTTCCACAGGAACTTTCCGCGGTTACCGCGGCCTGCATGCTCATCAGGCGAGATCTTTACGAACTCGTGGGCGGAATGAACGAAGAGCGGCTTCCCGTCTCTTTCAACGACGTCGACCTTTGCTTGAAAATCAGAGCTGCAAAGTACAAGATTGCCTGGACACCAAATTCTAGACTGATTCACCACGAGTCGAAAAGCCGTGGTATAGACCATGAAGACGAGTTCAAAAAGCTGCGCGCGGCTGGGGAAATGAGCTATTGCGCTCTTAAATGGCGATCAGAGATCGCGAATGATCCATACTTCAATCCAAACTTCGACCTCAAATCAGATCCTTACCAGATGCTTGCAAGCCTGCCAAGGCTTGAACTCACCTTGAAGCCGTACAACAAGACTTGAACCTTTCCGAAGATGATTCCGGAAATTCCTGACTCGAACCGGCGACTCTTGATAAGAAAAGCATGCTTGTCCTGTCAGCGAAGGCAAAGTTAAAACGAGCCTTGCCTGCGCTGACAGCGGCCGAGCTTGTGACCGCAGCCTTGCACATCTTCAGGAAAAGCGACTGGAGCTCAGGTCTTTAGTGGCCAAGGTCGCCAGCATCTCAAAACTTCTTCGAAAATTTGGTGGAATACTAAAACTGTGTCACCCCCTATTCGGGCAACGTCGTGCAGGCCCGGGTACCAGAGATACGGCGCGCTATGAGACAGTTGCGGGGCGTTATACGTGCTGCTTCCCCACGGCCAAATAAGGCCGAGCGGGCTTCCCTCTCTAGGGATTTATCCGAAGGCTTTGGGCCCGCGCACCTTGTCGGTGCAAGAGTCTCAACCGGATGCAGGTGGCCAGAGCGCGCACATGCCACCGCTCATGGGATTGACTTTGATGCATGTCGCTCCAACTCGCCAAGGCTCCACAGGCCGACAGGATCGCAACCACCGACTAGATGCCAAGCTACGTGTGCATGTAAGCATTTTACGCCCTTGCGCGTACCGCCGACGCCACCGTAGGGGCGGACACCGCCGTATCCTTCGGGTATCATCTTTTCGCGATAAAGTCTGTAACGCTCGTGGGAATCGGCAATCTCTTCAGAATCGATGTTCGCGTCCACCCATTTGATTCCGCCGGCCGACTCAATCCGGGCCACACCCTGACGAAGGCTCTTACCCACGAGCCAGAATACGGTAGGCATTGGAGTGCCGTCCTCGAGAATCGGAGAGGTCTCTAGGACAAGTGGCTCGCCAGCACTGTCATAAAGGCGAACTGCCCATGGGCCCATGGGCCTTCTTCCCAAAAGCCTCTCTACAGCTTGCGCCTCAGTCTCCACCTTATGCGGCTAATTCTTGCGGGATCGAACTCTGCTCTTGCGCCTGCGACGGCCCAGTAAAAAGACAACGAGGATCAGTGCACCTATTCCACCGGGGATCAGCCGCTTCTTCAAGGAACTCCCCGCAATATCGAGCAAGTCAACCGGTTCGGCCTCCTTGGATACTATCTTTCTCGGGCCGTCGCTGGAAACTGCTTCCACGGGACTGGAGGCTCCAGTTTCCAGTGTTTCCACTTTCTCAGCTTTGCTTTCCTCCGAACCAGTAGCAACAGGCTTTGCGTCTTGTTCGATAAGCTCCTCTAGAGATCGCACGAACTGACTCATTAGCTTGGAGGACACGTCTGAAAGCACTCCCCTTCCAAACTGCGCAACCCGTCCTGTAATTGCCAGATCGGTGGTCACTTTCACGTCGGTCTGGTCACCATCCCCGCTCAGTTCCGCGGTAACGGTAGCCGAAGCGTTTCCTTGGCCCTTTGTGTCTCTGCCTTCAGCCTTGAGAACCGCCTTGTGATTGGCATGGTCCATCTCAATGAAGCTCGCCTTGCCCTTGTAAGAGGCGATAATCGGGCCAACTTTCACCTTGACGGAGCCGGTATACGTCTCGCCATCAATCTCCTCAAGAGAGGCTCCCGGCAGGCATGGAGCAATCTTCTCGATGTCAGTTAGGATTCTCCAAGCCTTTTCAATAGGTAGAGCGACTGAA
>DAHVOF010000105.1 GCA_027318945.1 Actinomycetota bacterium
ATGGTGTCCTCGAACGAGACCCTTTTGTAATTATCGCCGAGATCTACTGTTCTGGTCTCCGGAGCGTTGGAAACTGCCAGATAGTCGAGTGGCGCCTCGAGTTCTATGCTGAATATCGCCTTGAGGTCTGGCTCGTCGAAACACGGGAATGCCTTTCTGGCATCAGTTGCCTCGAATTGGGTGGTGGCGATGAACAACTCCTCGCCACTATCACTTGTGAACTTGCTTCTGTAGAAGCCCGAAAGCTTGTCGTTGAGACTGCCCTCAAAAGCGATTTCGAGGGCGGCTTTCCCTGGCCTGAGGGGCTGGTCAAACGAGGCGGTGGCCCTTTCTAGCTCGGCGTCGAGATCTGTGCGGCAATTTTGGCTAGTTCCATCCTGGGTCACCTTAGCGGAAGTAATTTTTAATTCGGAGGCATTCAGAACCACGGAATTCGACAGTTCCACAACATCGAATTCCACGGTCACCGTACCCGCGAAAGCAAACGTCTGAAAGTTTGGTCTCAGTCGTAGCGTGTATTTGCTAGGTATTATGTTCCTTGGCAGTCTGTATTTGGTTGAAGTATCCACAGAGGTTACCGTAGCTGATCTTGGCCAAAATTGGAAGCCGGGATTTTGCTGATCTGGAAGAGCTGTGGTGTGTTGCCGAAATGTTCGGCGACTCTATTTGTAGATTCAGGGTGTGTATAGATGGCTATTAGAACAGGGCGTTCATATGAGGTCGTGGCACTCGGAAGCGCAATTGTTGATTTATTCTGCCAGGTCCCTGAAGGTTACGTAGAGGAGCTTGGATTTCGAAAAGGCTCGATGCAACTCGTAGGCCCGGAAGTGGCAGGATCTGTCACTGATGTGCTAGGGGAGGTGGAGGTACGTGGAGGAGGCTCGGCGGCCAACACATTGGTTGGCGTGGCTTCCCTCGGTCACCAAGTTGCCATGATCGCCCGTACCGACCAGGACGAGTTAGGTGTGCGTTATGTTGCAGATCTTGAAAAAGCCGGCGTTCGGGTAGTTCGCCCGAGCGAGAGGAACGATCTGGGCACAGGTCGCTGTTTGGTCATGGTGACTCCTGATGGCGAGCGGACAATGGCGACCTGGCTTGGTGCCGCCTCGCACCTTAAGTTGGATGAAAAGGCGAAGTCGGTTATCGCAGATTCTGAAATTCTATATATTGAGGGCTACCTTTACGATCTTGAGACTACCAAGGCGCAGATTCATGCGGCGATAGATGTCGCCGTAGCAAACGAGGTGAGCATCGCGCTCTCCCTCTCTGATCCTTTTTGTGTCGTGAGGCACCGTGATGAGTTCCGGGATCTCGTGGATCGGCACGTGTCGATTCTTTTTGCCAATCGAGAAGAGGCAAGGATACTTACAGGTGAGGATGAAGTTGAAAAGATGGCGGATGCATTGCGGAGAAAGTCTCTCAAAGGCGCAGTCACGTTGGGGGCTTCTGGCGCGATTGCATATGATGCCTCCGGGCGCTTCCACGTTCCGGCGGCCGAGGTTCATCCAGTGATGGACACAACTGGAGCAGGGGATTTGTTTGCAGCAGGCTACTTGCATGGAATGTTGACACTTGGCGGTAACGATATTGAGGCATGCGGCCGGTACGGAGTTGTCTGCTCATCTGAGGTCATCTCCCATTTCGGCGCAAGGCCGAATGCGGATCTGCTGACACTTATCGGCGAAATCTAATTTTCCGCGTTTACTCGCTTGTGAAGGGTAGGTACCGAAGCGGTTGATCGCTTAGGCGGACGAGCAAGGACGCTGCCCACTGTCCCAGATTTGCCAGAAGGCTTGCGAGAGTCTCTTTGGAGGTCAGCGCGCTCTCTTCGATAAGGACCGTGCCCTCGAAGGCAACTTCAAGCTCGAATTCGTTCGCCGGCGCCGTCCCCAGGATGTTTTCGCTCAAAACCACGGACGATCTCTCGAGGATAAAGTTCATAAGTGGCGTTGATCTTTCATCCAGCGCAGACAGTACAAGGTCGATAGGGGCCGGAGACGCCATGTTTATTGCGCGAATGACCAATTCCATGTCCATTTCGAGCGATTCGAGTTCGCTTTCTCCGGTTGTCCACGATCTGTAAATACTTTGAGTCCAGACAGGCCACTCCAAATTTATATCCACACGCAGATTGGGCGGGGTGATTTCACCGGGAAGCGCGTAAGAATTCTCATAATGCATGTCGCCAAGAAAGAAATCTGAAAGAAGATGTTCCTGATCGGGAAGCTGTTCCAGCATGGCGGACTCCATACTGTGTTGCATTGCATTTATCAGATCGATAAAAACATGGTCAATCATGTCTGAATAACTCTAATAGACAGGCTAGTTTTGGCATTCGTGGAAAGTGGATGGATTGATAGACGGGTAATCTCTTATGCGCATCGCGGCGGCTCGTTTGAAGCACCGTCCAGCACCATCGGCGCGCTTGAGCAAGCGTGTAAAGCCGGAGTGTCAGCGCTTGAGTTAGACGTGCATTCGACAGCCGACGGCGTACTAGTTTGCTGCCACGATGACGTGCTCGAGACTACCACCAGCGGCAGGGGCAAGATCTCGAAAGTTACCTGGGATGAGATCGCTCGTCTGAACGCAGGCTATTGGTTCGTACCAAATTCGAATGCAAGCTCCGTCCTTGGCAGGCCGGAGCAGGAGTACATATATAGAGATCCTGCGTTGGCGGGAAATATGACGAGGCTAGCTCGGGTGGAAGAGGTATTGGAGCTCTTCCCTAACTGCATTTTAAATTTTGACATAAAATCAACGGCTCCGTCAGTGGAGCCCTACGAGGAGAAATTGGCCCGGCTGATCCTGGACCATCAGGCTCAAGACAGGGTCATTGTCGGATCCTTCCTGGATTCGGCAATTTGGCGTCTGAGGCAGGCAAACTTTGGGATCGCTACCGCCGCTGCGCCAGGTGAAATCAGCGAATTTTACTTTGCAGTGGCGTCGGGATTCCAGTCGGCAGTTGATCTGGCGTGGCATTCGCCCTATGTTGCGTTTCAGATTCCGAGATTCCACGGTGAGATTCAGCTTGCGACTAAAGAGTTTATAGCTGCCTCGCATGCCGCAGGAAAAGCTGTTCACATATGGACTGTCAATGACAAGGCCGAGATGGAAACCCTCATCGATCTGGGCGTAGATGGCATAATGAGCGACCTCCCGAGTGTCATGGTTCCGGTCATCGAACGTAAGGCTACCCATTATCTGTACGCGCCAAATTAAACTTTGTATCTAGTTTTTGTTCCGGAGGGTGATATGAAAGTCTTGGTTGCAATGTCGGGGGGAGTCGATTCCTCTGTTGCGGCCGCCCTTTTGGTCGAGCAGGGCCATGACGTCACCGGCGCAACTATGAAGCTTTGGGGAGGAAGCTCCGACTCAGGGTGCTGTTCAGTGTCCGACGTCGAAGACGCCAGGAGAGTCGCCGCTCAGATTGGGATCGACCATCACGTTTTCAACTTCTCGGGCGAGTTCCAAGAGAAAGTTGTTGATTCTTACGTCACTGCCCACCAGCAGGGGCTGACTCCGAATCCGTGCATAGAGTGCAACAGGCACCTGAAATTCGACACGTTTCTTGAACGGGCGATGGTACTCGGATTTGACGCGATTGCCACCGGACACCATGCGCGAATTGTGATGCGCGGCGGTCGTCCATATATTGCCCGTGGCGAAGATCGAGCAAAGGATCAGTCATATGTGCTTTCAATGCTTACGGGGAGGCAGCTTGACCGCATCTTACTGCCAGTGGGGGAGATCACCAAGGATGATGTTCGGCAGATTGCGAAGGGGATGTCTCTGCGCACTGCCCTAAAACCGGACTCCCAGGAGGTGTGTTTCATAACTTCAGATGCTGGTCGCGATGGCTTTCTCGCTTCCCGAATCGAACTCCATCCTGCAGAGCTTACGGAGAGGAGTTCAGGGCGAACGCTTGGTTCTGTTCCCGCAGTAGAGCTTGTCACTGTGGGGCAGCGCAAGGGATTGGGGACCTTGGGCGACGGAGCCGCAAGGTATGCCGTCGAAGTCGATGTTAGATCAAGGAAGGTTTTCCTTGGTCGCCAGTCCGATCTTCTAGTGAATCGATTGATTTTCACGTCGGCAGCATTCACATACTATTCGCTGGATCCCGGTGAGAGGATTGAGGTACAAGGCTCGGCACATGGTCGTGGCGCTGGGGCGGTGTACTATCCCGATATGGTGGAGCTCGAGGAGCCGTGTCGCAGAGTGGCTCCCGGCCAGACTTTAGCTTTCTACAAGGATGGCATGGTGGTTGGTTCTGCCATGGCGTGCTGAGGAGAAGAACGAGTTGGAACGGGCGCCAGAAGAGGAGGTCGCTCTGCTAAGGGCGCGCATCAGGCACCACTCCTGGCTCTATTACCACCTTGACGCACCTGAAATCTCTGACTATGAGTACGACTTGATGATGGCTCGTCTGAAAGATCTGGAAGCAGCTCATCCAGAGCTGTACGATGCGCAGTCGCCCACGCAAGGGGTAGGATTCGCCGGCCTCGCGTCATTCAGCCCTGTCGTTCATGAAGTGCCGATGATATCCCTGGACAACGTTTTTAGCGCGGAGGAGCTGCGCAGCTATTTCCATCGCGTGGAAAAGAGTCTTTCGGAAGAGGAGTATCGGAAGCTGAGATGGGCGTTTGAACTGAAGATCGATGGACTCGCTATTTCAGTGATTTATCGTCACGGCTTGCTCGTCACTGCCGCCACGCGAGGGGATGGCAGAGTCGGCGAAGATGTGACGGCCAATATCTTGGCAACTTCAGCGGTACCCCGACAGCTTTCCACTTCGGGGGGTGAAGCTCCCCCCGACCTTCTCGAGGTCAGAGGAGAAGTTTATATGGCCAAGGATGTTTTCGAACGGCTCAACCGCGATCAGCTGAAGGCAGGCCAGCCCCTTTTTGCGAATCCCCGCAACTGTGCCGCAGGTTCTCTGAGGCAAAAGGATCCCAAGGTTACCGCTAAGCGCCAGCTGTCTTTTTGGGCGTATCAGCTCGCCCGCGCCTCTGGAGATCCCGGCATAACCTCGCATATGCAGTCCTTGAAGTATCTGGAAAATTTGGGCTTTCCCGTCAACCCACATATCAGGCTCATTTCCAGTGAGATCGAAATTCTAAATGAGATTTCCCGGTGGGAGGCCAATCGTCAGAACCTGAACTATGACATCGACGGCGCGGTGTTGAAGGTCGATGATCTGGGCATTCGGGAGAAGCTTGGCCACACTGCTCGGGCACCGAGATGGGCAGTTGCGTACAAGCTCGCCCCAGAGGAGAGGAATACAAAGCTGCTTGCTATTGAGATCTCCATTGGCAAATCTGGCAGGGCGACGCCCTTTGCAGTGCTCGAGCCTGTGGAAGTGTCTGGTTCTACCGTGTCAAGAGCCACGCTCCACAATGCGGATCAGGTGAAGCTGAAAGGCGTGAGGGTGGGAGATACCGTAGTGGTCAGAAAGGCCGGCGATGTCATTCCAGAGGTACTGAGATTTGTGCCCGAGCTAAGGCCTGCAGATTCGGTCGATTGGGAGTTTCCAAAGAGTTGCCCGTTATGCGGTTCTGCTTTGGAGCGCAGGGCGGGAGAAAGCGACACCTATTGCGTAAACTTCTATTGCGAGGGCCGTATTGTTCAACGGCTTGCCCACTTCTGTTCAAGGAGTGCGCTGGACATTGAGGGGCTCGGCGAAAACACTGTGGCGCTATTTGTGGATCTCAAGCTGATCTCTGACGCTCCAGATATTTTCAGGCTGCAGTATAACCAGCTGATCGGTCTGGAGGGTTTTGGAGAAAAGTCCGTTACCTCGATGCTTGCGTCTATCGAAGAAGCGAAGGGGCGGAGTTTTTCCCGACTGTTGGTTGGACTGGCGATCCGTCACGTTGGAGAAGAGGTTGCCAGGCTCATCGCAAAACGATTTAAATCATTGCCGGAATTGATGCAGGCATTGCCGGAGGACTTGGACCAGATAGACGGAATTGGGGAAAAGATATCCAGTTCTGTCCGCGAATTCTTCGAGAACCCCAAGTCCTCTAAGATATGTAGTGAGCTGATAGAGATGGGAGTCGCCATTAACGAACCTGGTGAAGGGTTAGTTGCCGCGGAAATGGAGAAGACGCTGGCAGGAAAGGTGATTGTCATAACCGGCACTTTGGATGGCTTTACTCGGGAAAGTGCGGAGCAAGCGGTTGAATCCAGGGGAGGTAAAGCGAGTTCTTCGGTCTCTAGCAGGACCTTTGCCCTTGTCGCAGGCGTCGCACCCGGAGCTTCGAAGATATCCAAAGCGAATGAGCTTGGAGTTCCGATAATTGGCGAGGATCAGTTTCTCCGACTTCTCGATAGCGGAGAGATCGATTAATCGCTAAGCGCGCCACTTTGCGGTAAATGGGCTTTCCGAGGTCTATTGGTTCCCAGTTGGGATATGTTGTACTGCAGCAAAGGAAGGCGTAAAAGGTTGAAGTCCATGGCGCATTCCCCGATGTACGGTTTGTTTGGAGAGGCTTCCTAGTGCACACAGCTCGGCTCCAGGAGAACATAGGAAAGATTCTGCACGGACGCTACACTTTGGTGGCCGCCATCGGTCAGGGGGCTTCCGGTGATGTGTATTTGGCGCAGGACCTATCCTTGGGGAGAAAAGTCGCCATCAAGCTATTGCATTCCTCTCTGGCCGGAGACACATTTTTCCTAAAAAGATTTCAGTCCGAGGCAAAGTCGGCTGCGAGCCTCAACCATCCGAACATCATGCGCGTGTTCGACTGGGGTAAATCCGACAATGCGCCCTACCTCGTGCTTGAATACCTGGCTGGCGGTTCATTGCGAGAGTACCTAAATACGGGAAAGCTTCTAAGTGAGTCCCAGGCCGCATCGCTCATGCTCCAGGTGGCTCAGGGACTCGCATACGCTCACGGGAGAGGGTATGTGCACCGTGACATCAAACCAGCAAACTTGCTTTTCGATGACGAAGCCAGGATAAGGATCGCTGACTTTGGGCTGGCCCGCGCGCTTTCCGAAGCCGCCTGGACGGAGCCCGTAGGCACCCTTATGGGGACTGCAAGATATGCCTCTCCGGAGCAGGCGCTTGCCAGGGAGAGCGATCGCAGCTCGGACGTTTACTCTCTGGGTCTCGTGATTCACGAAGCCCTGCTTGGATTTCTGCCATTTTCGGGTGACACCACCGTGTCGCTGCTCATGGCGCGTATTCACGGTGATGTAAATGTTCCAGGTGGCGCGGGAGTACTCAAGCCGGTTCTCGATGCATGCCTGAAGTTGTCTTCAGACGAAAGGGTCTCTTCGACGGACCTGGTCTCGCAGTTGGAAGCTCTTGTGAGGGTGCTTGACCCGCCCGTTCCGCTGGCGGTCTTGGGCCCTTCCCATTTTGCTGCGAACGAAAATGGTGATTTGACGGAAGTAACGAACATTTCAGACATTGCAGATGATGTGTCATCGATTGGCACCGAGTATCCAGGCAATGGGCTAGATGCTAAGACCGAATCAATCGCGCTGGTTCCAGTATTGCCCGATCTTTTGAGCGGGCAGAATCCTATTGTCACCCATGATGATGCGCGTTATCAGGAAGCGCGTCGCCACAGAGCGGGCAAAGTAGGCAAGCGGTCGCGGCGAAGATGGATTGCGGCGGTCATCGTCGTTATTCTTGCAGCGGTTTTGGCCGGCCTTTCATTCACGGGTGTGCCAACTGGAATTTACTCGTCTCTATTTTCAGCAAAGGTACCTCTTATCGTGGGCGATACGCTGACGAAAGCGGAGGGCGCAATCAAATCCGCGCACCTGAACGTAGGTACCGTATCCAGCGCGTACTCGCCGTCTGTAAAGGCGGGGCTAGTGAGTTCACAGTTTCCAGCCACAGGGACCTCGCTTTCACGCGGAAAATCGGTAAATATGGTTATTTCGAAAGGGCCGGCGCCAGTTGAAATCCCATCGGTTATTGGTCTTGCGGAGTCCGACGCAGAGTCAAAATTGACCCTTGTGGGGTTGGTGCCCACTGTAGAGCAAAGCTATTCTGAGACCGTGCCGGCCGGAGAAGTGATCGCCGTCTCACCTTCGTCGGGTCTTCAGGCCGTCGGTACAAAGATTGGCCTTACGGTGAGCAAAGGTCCGGCGCCGAGACAGGTGCCGAACCTTGTTGGCGAGTCGGGGGCTAATGCTACAACGCAGTTGAAAGCGTTGGTGCTGGTCCCTTCTGAGTCACAGGCCTACTCCAATACGGTTCCTGCAGGCGTTGTAATCTCTCAGACGCAAGTTGCCGGCTCCATGGTGCCACGGGGCTCGACAGTATCGTTCACCGTGTCTAAGGGTCCGCAGATGGTCGTTGTTCCTAACGTGTTGGGCGACGCCCTCCAGCAGGCTGAATCCACCTTGAATCAAGCAGGTCTGACAGTTGGGAATGTTTATACGTATTTCGGATCTTCCACCGTTGTCGCCACGAATCCAAAGCCCGGCTCTAGCGTGCGGATTGGTTCGTCGGTGGAGATAGTCACGGGTTAATGCGGATCAGTCAGTAATATCTTTGATCATGCCGGCGATTTTCAGGCCGGTCTCCGTCGGAGCCATCGATCCCTGCAGCGCCATTAGCTTTGTGAGGTCTCCAGTTACCTTGATCTTGCCAGCCATGAACGCCTGGATCGCAGCCTGGGAGTCCAGATCCACAAAGATTGCCTTGGCAGTCGTGTAGTCGATCACCACCGAGACATCTGGGTTTTCAAGCTCTCCGAGTTCAATTTCGAGGACCCCGGTCGACGTGTCTACGAAGGTTCTCAATTCGCTGGAGCCAAAAGGAAGGTCTGTCACGAGTTGATTCATTCGTATAACAGTTCCGAGCTGCCCCTCATTGTCGCGATTCGCATCGCGAATTTCTTTGGCTTTCTCAATCCACTCGGGGCTTAAAAACTTAAGCTTCTCCATATCATTGCCTTCTGTGAAGTTCTCGATTCGATGCTAGTCATTATCTGCTTGAAAACCTTA
>DAHVOF010000117.1 GCA_027318945.1 Actinomycetota bacterium
AGTTGTTTATTTTGGGTGGTGGATGGACCGTTGTCGGGCCACAGCCGACCCCTATGGCAATTGCGCTGAAGCTCGACGTGGGTTGGAACGAGCTCGAAGACCCACACCATTGGGAGCTTTTCCTGGAAGATGCGGATGGCAAGGAGGTCATGTTCGATACTCCGGAAGGGCCGCGGCCAGTTGAAGTTAGAGGCGATTTTCAGGTAGGTCGTCCCCAAGGTGCTATCGAGGGCGCTCCTGTGTCGGTAAATCTTGCCGTCAACATCGGCCCACTTCCATTCAACCCTGGCCAGCGCTATAACTGGAAGCTTGTTGTAGACGGCCAGTCGAGGGAAGACTGGGCGCTCTCATTCTCTACGCGATCGTTGGATGACGCTGGCCTTGGCCAGATCCCAGGAGTTCAGTAATTATGACAACCTATGAGCGGCCTTTCGGGGCGTACTTGGAAGACTTCAAGCCGGGTGACATTTATCGTCACTGGCCAGGAAAAACTATCACCGAAGCTGATGACCATCTCTTCTGCATGATCACTATGAATCACCATCCATTGCACACCAACGTCTACTTTGCTGAAAATGAGACGGTTCAGAAGAGGAACGTTGTGGTAGGGAACCTGGTCTATTCCCTTGTGCTGGGAATGAGTGTTCCGGATATCAGTGGAGCTGCCATCGCCAACTTGGAGGTCGAGTCCCTGAAGCATCTTCACCCGACGTTTCATGGTGACACCATCTACGCGGAGACCAGAATTCTCGAGGTGGCGGAATCGAAATCGAAGCCCGATCGCGGAATCGTCTCTGTTGAGACCAAGGGATTCAATCAGAATGGACTTGAGGTGTGCTACTTCAAGCGCAAGGTCATGGTATGGAAAAAGGATTTCGCTCCGCAGCGAAAGCGTCCATACTCCGACGCCAACTGGGTTTAAGAAACCTGGAAACATGATTTTGGCGGAGCGCGAGATGTTGTCGGGTGTTCCACCAAAGAAACAGATGTAGGCGCTTTGTTTTTCGCATCGCAACACACATGTTGCCCGCAGCTCTTCGCGTGATACATATTCTTGAGCAATGAATACTCGCATTCCGAGCACGGCTCGTGACGTACCTGCGAATCGAGGAATTTTGGGTTTTTCGAAAATGTGGCTATGGTGATAGTTACCCATGGCGCGTCTTGAGTTTTTTGGAGTCAGAGGTTCACACCCGACTCCAATGGTTGATAATTTGAAGTTTGGCGGGAATACGTCCTGCGTTGTGCTTTACTCCGATGCGGATGCGGATGGAAAGTTTCCTGTAATTTTGGATCTTGGGACGGGTCTTGTGAAGTTTGCGGCGAGCCAGCCGCAAGACGGCTCCTTCCGGGGGACGGCTTTGCTCACCCACCTGCATTTCGACCATATTCAGGGGCTCCCGTTTTTCTCCCCGATTGACCGGAAAGGCGCCCGACTTCTTATATATGGCCCAAGCGAGGACGGAATGCCGTTAGAGGCATGCCTGAATACGTTAATTGGATCGCCGTATTTTCCGGTGGTGCTGGCTGACCTCAGTGGCGATATCAGTATCGGGGAGATCGGTGGTTCGGGTACAACGCTCGATCAGCCCGGCAGCCCGAAGGTGGTTCCCGCACTCGTGGATCATACGAATTCAACGTATGGTTTCAGGATTGAGATTGATGAAAAGATTATTGTGTACGTTCCTGACCATCAGGCGCCACTGGTTGGCGAGGCAGTAAAGGACTCCGTGCGAGACCTATGCGCTGGGGCGGACATTCTCATTCACGATGCTCAGTACACGTTAGACGAATTCAAGGCAAAGTCTCATTGGGGACATTCGACCTACGAGTATGCCCTGGCGGTCGCCCGTAGCGCTAATGTGAAGTCGCTGGCCTTCTTCCATCACGATCCGGTCAGATCTGATTCGGACCTGGCGGAGATCGAGCGGAGATATCAGCGTGATTTTGGCGATGCTAGTTTCAGTGTTTTTGCAGCTCGCGAGGGATTGCGTGTAAAGATCTGAGTTGAAACAGTGCCTGAAAGCATGTTGGGGGGGGTGGCCAAGTGAGCCGAGAATTCAGCATAGAAGACTACAAGATGGCAGTCGGTTCCTTCGTGACTGGCATCACTGTTGTTACAGCCTCCGGAGAGGAAGGTCCAGTCGGTTTTACATGCCAGAGCTTCACTTCGCTCTCGCTGGATCCACCAACCATTCTCATATCGGTGGCTCAGACTTCCAGGACCCTTTCAACGATCTCATCTGAGAAGAAGTTTTGCGTGAACATACTTAGTACCGGCTCGGTGCGAATAGCTCACGATTTTGCATTCATGGACCCGGCTGTCCGTTTCACCATCCACTCGTGGAATCGAAGCGGAACGGGTAATCCGGTGCTGGAAGCGGCGTTGGTGTGGCTCGACTGCGAATTAGTGCGTTCAATCGAAGTTGAGGATCATTTGGTTGCTGTGGGCAGAGTGGTCAGTCTGGGAGCATCGGAGGAAGGCCGTGACCCCTTGACGTATTACAGGGGGGATTTCGGCGCCTTCGCGCAATTGAATGATGAGTGAGATTGGAGCCGTTGCCCTCTCATTTGCAAGCTTGGATATTGCGTATCAGCTGTCCATGGCGGATTTGCGCATTTCGGCGGTCGGACCACAGTAAGATCTCTGCCGATGTTGTAAAAGCAGAAAGTTGACGAGGTTTACCATGGCTAAGGTTTACGAGTCGGACCGGATAGCAGACGTTATTCTTGTTGAGCCACAATTCTTCGGGGATGATCGGGGCAGATTTCTTGAAACTTACCGGCGCTCATGGTTTCCGTTGGGACGCGAAATGGTCCAGTCCTCGAGATCCGACAAGAGCGCAGGAACCCTTGTTGGGCTTCATTATCACTTTCACCAGGCCGACTACTGGTACGTGGTTAGTGGCAGGGCCCAGGTTGTTCTGCACGATTTGCGGCTCGGGTCAAAAACTCAAGGAACGACTCTGGAGATAGAGGCAGGTGCGGAAAACGAGATTGGAATTTTCATACCGCCAGGTGTAGCTCACGGCTTTGCTGCCGTCACCGATATGACCCTTACCTACCTCGTGGATAACTATTACAATCCTTCAGATGAACTCGGGGTGGCGTGGAACGATCCCGAGATCGGTGCCGACTGGAAAGTGACTTCTCCGGTCTACTCCGATAGAGACGCTAAGAACCCGCTTAAAAAGGACATTGAACCGTATTTGCTGCCGCGTGCAGTAATGCGTTCCTGATTAGATAGCATTTAACCAGAGGGTGTTTACCTTATAGTTTTTTATCTTCGCAGGTTCTTACATTATGTCAAATATCGTGGAAGACAGGGCCTATTTGTTCAACTTGCTCTAGCGACGGCAAGTCCGGAGGTTATAGTTGGCTTTATTAGCTTTGACACTGGCAGCATTAGTGATCTTCGGCCTCATTGGGGCTGCACTATCTTCGCGATCCCGGTCCGAAAAGAGATCCGTCGCAAGCTTTCACCAGCACATGGGCCAGCTTTCGGGCGTCGTTAAAGCCGAAGTGCGAGGGAACGAGGTTTCGCAAGAAGAAGGGGATGAGTTATTTTCTTCAGTGCCTTCCCACGTCAGGGTAATAGGGAAGACGGGTCGACAAGGAACCGGCTCGGCGGCAAGACGGCGTCCCCATAGGGCCGGCTCATCAAGTTCGCTAGGGTCGCGCAGAGGTCGTACAGCGTCGCAATCGGCTGCTTCCCAGGCTGAACATAAGGATGCTCTTCACTCAGGAACTGAAAGCGCCCGCGGATTATCTAATTTGGAATCCGAAGGATCGAATGCAGGGCGCAAGATGGGTTCCTCCGGAAGGCGCTCGAGGGTGAGTTCAAGCGCGAGGTTGGACAATCACCACGTGAGGAGAGCCGTGCTTCGTTTCGATGACTCACCGGTGGAGCCAAACGAGGTGGATGATGGCCCTGGCTTGGCTAGCGGCGAAAGAAGGGTCAACGCCAAAGTGCTCGCAGCGGCTTCGGTTGCGGCCTTGGCCGGCCTAGGAGCGATCGTCTATACCCTGAGCAGCACTCATGGGACGGTTGCCCAAAGCAAAGCTTCGGTCTCCAGCTCGAGAAAGACGACCACCTCGGTGCAGCCGCCCCCGAATACGACTTTGGTGCCAAAGAGTCCAGCCGGTCCACTAACGCCCACGTCGACAAGTAGCTCCGGCGCAATATATTTTGTCAACTCTTCGTCACTAACAGTGGATATTTCCGCATCTGCGCCTTCGTGGGTGGAGGAATGCATTACTCCCAACTCAAAGGTGCTTTGGCAAGGCATCATACCTTCTGGGGGGAGCAAGAGCTTTACACTTGACAGCTCGATGTGGATCCGCACCGGGAATGTCGGTGTGCTGACCATCACCGCAAATGGCCAGCCCGTTACTTTCAATGCTAATCCGGGCGTATATGACTTTACCTTTAGGCAGGGCGTAAAGGCCTGACGTTTTGCACAGATTAGTGCTTTTCGGGACGCAGTTCGAAAGGGCTTCGCTGCAGCGCCAGGGTGTGTCGACACAAGTTCACCGGTTGGATCAGCGCATTTTCAGTCAGCAAGTTCAAATGCAGAAAGTATGAATGAGTATACGAAAGCCTCGTCTCTCCAGGCGTCGTACCGTCCAGAGGGACCCTGGTGGCCGGCACCCATCTCTGTCTTGAGCAGCACGCGGGGATTTGTAGTGACCATTCTCAGCCTCTGGACCCATTTTGCAGGCTCCCAGTACGATACGCGCGGATCATTAAGGCCCGCAGTAACAAGCATGAAGGGATATTGGGCTGCCACCACATTCTCATAAGGGGTGTAGGACTTCATCACGTCGTAGATGGCTTTGTCGGTGATAGGGTTGCCCCATTCCTCCCATTCAAATGTTGTCAAGGGCAAGCTCGGATCGAGGATTGTTGTCAGGCAGTCGACAAACGGGACCTCTGCGATAACCGTTCTGTAAAGGCCCGGAGCGAGATTAGCGACTGTCCCCATTAGCATTCCGCCGGCGCTGCCTCCGCGGGCAGCGATCCTGGAGGCGTCAGCCCAACCGAGCTTTATTAGCGCATTAGTGGCGTCGATGAAATCTGTGAAGGTATGCATTTTTTTTTCGAATTTTCCATCGAGGTACCATGACCTGCCCATTTCACCTCCGCCCCTTACATGTGCAATGGCGAAAACGACGCCGCGGTCCAGGAGACTGAGCCTCAGCGACGAGAAAGCTGGATCAATGGAGTGCTCGTAGGATCCATATCCATAGATCAGAGTGGGATGCCCTTTTTCTGAGGGGCTGAGGTCTGCTCTGCAGACGACGGAAACCGGTATTCGAGTACCGTCGGTCGCATCCGCCCAGATCCTGAAAGTGGAATAGTCGGCACTGTCGAACTCTCCGAGGACCTCTGTCTGCTTCAGCAATACCGATTCCCTGCTGTCGAGATCCAAGTCAAACACCGATTTCGGCGTGGTCATTGAAGAGTACTCGTATCTGAGCGTTCGTGAATCGAACTCCTCGTTTGCTCCGACGTAAATTGATGACACCTCTTCTTTTTTCGGAATTTCATAGACTGTGTTAGAACGAAGATCGATCAGTCGAATCCGGGTCGTCGCAAGATGCCTCTCCTCGAGGGCAATGTAGTCCGAGAAAACTTCTATTCCCAATAGCCGTACGCCTTTGGACGGCTCAACAAATAGCTCCCATTTGGATTGGTCATTGACGTCATCGTTGACGGTCATCAGGCTGAAATCAGGATTATCGCGGTTGGTGACGATGAAGAATCGATTTTGCCAGTGCTCGAGGAAGTATTCCACGTTCTTAATTCGGTTGCTGAACGGCTTGGGTTCCGAGAGCGGGTCTGCAGCATCCAGCAGGAAAGCCTGCGTTGTCGTTTTTGAGGCAACTTCTATCACAATGAATTTTTCGTCTTTTGTTGCACCTATGCCAACAAAATAGCTTT
>DAHVOF010000149.1 GCA_027318945.1 Actinomycetota bacterium
CTGCGAATGACAGCCGTGATACCTCGACGTATACCCGTGCTCAAGCCGGAGCAAAGTCGGTATCGGCCGGCAGAATTTCCAGCAGCCGTACCGACGGCGCAAAACCTCAGCTCAGAGTTCTGGAAAGGCAAAAACGGCTCGCAGGTTTCAGGATTTCCCACAAGATGCTTTTCGCGTATGGTGTGGGTTTCATGGCTCTTTTTGCCGCGGTGGTCATGCGCGCGGAGATGGCGGCCACTCAACTTCGACTCAACTCACTGAACGCACAGCTGACCTCTTTGCGCACCCAACATCTCAAATTGGAGGTCGAACTTTCTTCGCTGGAATCACCCAGCAGGATAGTTTCGTACGCGGAAACTCATCTTGGCATGATCTATCCGGCTCAAGTTGGATATCTTGGCGCTAATCCAGTGAAGACCACACAGCAAAATAACCCCACAGCGCTAACCCAGCAGGTGATTTCCTCATCGAACACACTTTTCGCTCCACCCGGTGAGGCGGGCGGTGGAGCTCCAACGCGTCCGCTTACCCCAATCACTGCAACCCAGCCTTCGGCCCTTAAGGCAACTCCGGGCAAAAGTGGTGTAGTGCCAGGCGGAGCGACCTCGAAAGCCACAACAACTGGAGCTGCCCCTTCTGTGCCCACCTCCTCTAGCGCAAAGACTGGTTAGCAGTGGGTTCGGCGACGTCGGCACGAACAGCAAAGAAGGCGAGCGGAGCTACCATCAGCCCTCGAAGGATGCTGGCATCGAAAATCGTTGTCGGGGTGTTTGTAATGCTGCTGCTTGTTCAGTTGATCCGCGTAACGGTCTATCCGAACCGGCGATATGTCGCTCTTGCAAAGGCTGAGGGCTCAGCGACTATTCAAGTCCAGGCGCCTCGAGGTGCAATCCTTGACAGAAACGGCAACGAACTCGCAGTTTCGGTTCCGAAGAAGACGGTGGTGGCGGACCCAACCGTGGTGGTAAATCCAATTGAAGAGGCACAGTTGCTCGCGGGCGTTTTGGGGACTCCGGCTTCCGTGATCAGGCCAACCCTTATCGCTTCGGGTCAGTTCTCTTATGTGCAGCATCTTGTCAGTTCAACACAAGCCAGCAAGGTGCAGGCTCTTATCAACCAGGGGCAGCTTCCGGGAATATCACTGGTGACGGAGATGACTCGTGAAAATCCAAATGGAGGTCTGGCCCAACCGGTGATTGGAACTCTCGGACCAACCGGCGTTCCGCTTTCGGGGCTGGAGTACCAGTTCAAGAACTTGCTGGATGGCCAAGCCGGCCAACAGTTGATCTCAGTATCTGAGTCGGGATCTCCCCTGCCCGGTGGTGCTGTCAACCTAGTCGCACCAAAACCGGGAAGCAATATTGTCCTGGGACTAGACCGGGCGATCCAGTTCAATACCGAGCAGGTTTTGGGTTCAGAAATCGTCAAGAGCCAGGCTATGTCTGGGAGCGCCATCATCATGGATCCGCAAAATGGAGAAATTCTTGCGATGGCCAATCTCGTAGGGACGGTTAGCTCGGTTCCAGCGAGCACGGGCAAGGTGACAGGAACTTCGAACTCTCAGCCAGCAACCCTTGCCAGCAAGGTCACCGGTTTTGCCGAGGCACCGATAAACATGGCTGTGACAAACGTTTACGAGCCAGGCTCGGTCGCCAAGATTGCGACATTTGCCGCAGCGCTTGCAGGCGGTGTCATTACACCATCGAGTAAGGTAGTGGTCCCTCCGTACCTTACGATCGACGGAGCGAACTTTCATGATGCCGAGGTACACGGCACCGAAGTACTGAGTCCTCAGCAGATCCTCGCGCAATCATCAAACATTGGGACAATAATCATTGCCCAACATCTAAACAAATATCTCATTACGAACTCGTTTTTGAATTTCGGTTGGGGAGCTCCGACTGGTCTTGGGTTTCCAGGAGAGACCTCGGGATTTCTTGTGAATCCGGCAAACTGGTCTGGGACTGCAATTGGATCGGTTCCGATCGGCCAGGATGAGGCCGTATCGGCTCTACAGGTCTTGGACTCTTACAATGCGATAGCAAACAATGGAGTGCTTGTCACTCCTCATCTGGTTGACAGAGTGGTGCCGCAGGACGGCAAGGCGCCATACAACCTGCCGACAAAGTCGCGACGGGTGATATCCCCATCCATCGCTTCAACTATGCAGTGGCTTCTTTCAGACACGGTTTCTCCCAACGGCACGGCGCCTCTGGCGCAGGTGCCCGGCTACAAAATTTTGGGTAAGACAGGGACTGCTCAGATTCCCTATCCCAACAAGCCTGGTTACCAGCCAGGTGCCTTCATGGCGACCTTCGTTGGATTTACTCAGGGCACGTCGATCCCACTCTCGGCGATTGTAGTCCTTGAGCACCCCAATCCTATTTACGGCGGATCGGTTGCTGCGCCCGTATTCTCTGAGATAATGAGTTACGCTTTACGGCGAATGGACATTGCGCCTACATCCGGTTTTCTTCCGGCCGGATTTGCCAAAGGGTCGCCGACGAATGGATCAACGGTGCAACCTGTAGCGTCTGGGGCATCGCTCATCGTGCAGAGAACTGGTGCTCAGCAGGCTGCCATGCAGGCTGAAGCGATAAATAGCGTTACTATTGATGAATTTACGAGGACTAAGGGTTTTCGTTCGCCATGACAGATGATCAACGCGCACTAAGTGGTTCTGGTTACGGGAAGAATTCGGGGAGACATAGAGGTGGTGCGCACATGTCCATAATGGAGCTCTCAGACCTAGTTCCAAGCATTGAAATCGTTTCGATCCTTGGTGATCCACGTGGAGTGCTTGTGTCCGGCATCTCTTTCGATTCTCGAGACGTAAGCGCTGGAGACGTATTTTGCGCGATAGCGGGCGAGCACTTTGACGGCCATCTTTTTATTCAAGATGCAGTCGCAAGGGGGGCGGTTGCGGTAGTTGTTGAGAGATTTGTGCCACTTCCGATCGTCCAGATCAGGGTGTTGCCGGGTTCTATGAGGGTGCAGATGGCGAAGCTCGCAAGCACGTTTTATGGAAATCCTTCGGCAAGGATGCCAATGGTTGGAATTACCGGCACCAACGGCAAAACTACGACTTCGTTCATGCTCGCGTCAATTGCCAGAGCATCAGGCCATTCACCATTTGTTCTAGGCACGCTTAGCGGATACAGAACCACGCCGGAGTCACCCGTCATTCAGCGTTCGCTTCACGATGCGCTCGAGGAAGAGAACGATGTCGCAATTATGGAAGTGTCTTCGCATGCCCTTGACCAGCACAGAGTCGACGAGATCATCTACGATATCGGGATTTTCACCAACCTGACCCAAGATCATTTGGATTATCACCACACCATGGACGCCTATTTCATGGCAAAGGCTCGTTTGTTCGAGACTCAGCGATGTCGGATGGGAATCGTGAATATCGATGATCCATGGGGACTGAGGCTGATTCGTGATTCTCAGGTCGCTATGGAGACCTACTCCATCGATGACGCCGTGGACCTTGCCATGGATGCCGACGGTTCCGAGTTCCGTTTGGAAGGCAAGCTGGTCCGCATTGGTGCTGCGGGCAAACACAATGTGTACAATGCTCTCGCTGCCGCGAAGGCGGCGAAGCGGCTCGGCTACGCCATAGAAGCGATACAGGCAGGCCTCATTGCGTTTCGAGGCGTGTCTGGGAGACTAGAACGGATCGAGGAAGGTCAGCCTTTTAAGGTCATAGTTGATTTTGCCCATACCCCGGTTGCTCTAGAGGCAGTTCTAGAGGCTGCAAGAGTGATCACTCCAGAGGGGCGGAGGGTTATTGTCGTGTTCGGATGTGGCGGAGATAGAGATCGCCGCAAGCGGCCATTGATGGGTGAGGTAGCCGAGAGCTTGGCGGATATCACGATATTGACGTCGGATAATCCTCGGAGCGAAGATCCCGTAGTGATCATACAGGAGATTCTTTCTGGAATGACAAAAAGTGCGCTTACAGTGTTAGGGGAGTCGTCGCAGGTAATTGTAAAAGCGGACCGGAGGGAAGCAATTCAACTCGCGCTGTCGGTGGCAGAGGAAGACGATGTAGTCGTCATTGCCGGCAAAGGTCATGAGACGAAGCAGACGATAGGCCAAAGTGAGGTGGCGTTCTCTGACCAGGAAGTTGCGAGATCGATATTGCGCTACATTCGGAGCGGTCAGGCGTGATCGCCATCTTTGCGGCCGGGGGATTTGCCATGTTGGCAGCCGCAATTGTGACCCCGATCCTAATAAAAGCGCTGAAGCTGCGAGGTATCGGCCAGCAGATTCGTGAAGATGGGCCTCAAAGACATGTAGTCAAGGCAGGCACCCCCACTATGGGGGGCCTCGCTATCCTTGGAGCGTTTGTCATAGGCTATCTTGTAGCGCATGCCCGGCTTGGGGCCCCTTGGACATCCGACGGCATACTCGTGCTATTCGTGGTATTGGGTTTCGGGTTGGTGGGATTCCTAGACGATTGGATCAAGGTGCGACATCATAGATCCCTGGGATTAACCAAGTCGGGAAAGTTGGGAGGGCAGATCTTTGTTGCCCTTCTTTTTGCTTTAGGGGCCAGATACCTGGGGCATCTATCTGACACCATAACTTTCGTCCGAACCGGGGCATTTTCAATCAATCTCGGCACGCCGCTTTGGGTTATTTTTGTCGTGCTTGTAATTATTGGGGCGTCAAATGCCGTGAACCTCTCCGACGGCCTGGATGGTTTGGCGGCTGGATCGTCAATATTTGCTTTTTCAATCCTGTGCATCATCGGATACTGGCAGTTTAGGCATGTTCAGGTTTACGGCGTAAGCTCCGGACTTGACCTTGCAATTGCAGCCGTTGCAATGGCGGGTGCCTGTGCGGGATTTCTCTGGTGGAATGCCGCGCCGGCTAGGATATTCATGGGTGATACCGGTTCGCTGGCTATCGGAGCGGGTCTCGGCGCTCTCGGGCTTGAGATGCAGCTTGACCTGCTACTTCCGATAATTGCCGGTCTGTTCGTGATTATCACGCTTTCGGTTGTCATCCAGGTTGCGAGCTTCCGGATTTTTCACCGTCGGGTATTCCGAATGGCACCTCTGCATCACCACTTTGAGCTCATAGGATGGCCGGAGACCACGGTGATAATCAGATTTTGGATTCTTGCAGGACTCTTCACCGCGTTGGCACTCGGGCTATTTTACGCTGACTTTCTTTCGCTCGGACAGGTGGTCAAGTGAACGTAGACCCGTACCAGGGAAAGTCAGTCGTTGTCGTTGGCTACGGCATAACTGGAAAGGCTGTCACGGAGTTCCTCGTATTAAATGGCGCGAGTGTCAAGGTTTTCTATGATGGCAAGATAAATGAGATGCCCAACCCGTTTGGTTTCTCAATAGCTCCGGTTGATAGCGGGTTTTTGCAGCAGGTCGAATTGGCCGATCTCGTGGTGCTCTCTCCTGGAGTTCCTTTGTCTCACCCGGTATTCCGGTCTTCCGTTCCGAAGATTTCTGAGTTGGAACTTGCGTTCCGCCACAGCTCAACCCCGATGATTGCCGTCACCGGAACTAATGGAAAGACTACGGTCACCACTTTGGTTACCGAGATGCTGACACGTGCCGGATTGCGGGCCAAAGCCGTCGGAAACATTGGAACCTCTATCATTTCGATGATCGGAGAGGAGTTGGATTTTTTTGTAGTGGAAGCGTCATCGTTTCAGCTTGCGACGATCGAGAGCTTTTGCCCGAAAATCGCCGTTTGGACTAACTTCACCCCTGATCATCTTGATTGGCATCAGAGCATAGACCACTACAAGTTATCGAAGGCAAGGATCTTTGAAAATCAAGGGCGAGGTGATGTCGCGGTCGTAAATGGGGCCGATCCCGTGATTGCCTCCATTTCGCTCCCCAAAGAGGTGACCTCCGTTAGTTTCGGCCTGGGCAATTATGGATTCGGTTTGAGCGAAGACTCGTCGTTTCTGATCGCTCGCGGAACAGAGTTCGTGAAGGTCTCTGAGTTGCCTCGAACTCTTCCCCACGACCTGGAAAATGCCTTGGCTAGCTCGGCTGCGGCATTTAGCGCCGGCGTCGGCCTGGACGAGATCGCCGATGTTCTCCGAGGGTTCGAGGGTTTGCCCCATCGGGTGGAACTCGTAGGTGTTCTTGAGGGAGTGTCGTACTACAATGACTCAAAGGCTACGACGCCAGCATCTGTTATCGCAGCTGTGGGTGGTTTCGAGTCGGTCGTGTTAATCGCGGGCGGAAAGAATAAGGGTCTTGACCTTTCGCCACTTGTCGAACTAATCCCAAGACTGAAAAGTGTCATTGCAATTGGGGATGCAGCCGGTGAAGTGGAAGAAGTCTTTTCGGAGCATGTGACCTTTCCCGTTCTAAGGGCATATTCGATGACTGACGCTGTGATGAAAGCGCGCGAGCAGGCGTCGGCGGGAGACGCGGTATTACTGTCTCCAGGGTGCACCTCGTTCGACTGGTACAGCTCATACGTCGAACGAGGCGACGACTTCAGGACGATTGTCCAGGCGATGACTTCGAGGGACGTGAACAAATGACAGCGGGAGTCGTTTCGCGCAATCCAAGAGGCCGTATTGTGCGCAGACTCATCCGACTGGTCTTGAAGCTTTTAGATGCACCCAATGGGTTCGGTCCCGAAAGCCATGTCCTGGTTTTGCTGATCGGCGTTCTCACTGCCATCGGGATTTCTATGGTCCTTTCCACCTCTTTTGTTCCTTCTCTAGTGTCCGGACACAGTCCGTTTTCACTTTTTGAAAAGCAAATGATGTGGGTTTTGCTTGGCCTGTTTGCATTTGCGATCGCAACTCGGCTGGATTTGGGCATCCTGCTGCGATTTCGGGGGATACCGATCCTCATTAGTGGGTTTGCGCTCGTTGCAGTTTTGATTCCCCACGTGGGGTATAGCGTCGGCGGCTCCTCGCGCTGGTTGGGATTCGGAATAATCCGAGTTCAACCTTCTGAGATTACCAAGCTTGCTGTTGCAATCTTTGCGGCA
>DAHVOF010000152.1 GCA_027318945.1 Actinomycetota bacterium
TTGATTCCCGTCTCGAACATCTGAGCTCGAGGTTCCAGATCGGCGAACAGCGGAGCTTCCCTGTGGATCTCCCACGTGTCTTCAATCCCCTCCACGGAATCAACATCCAGTGGCTTTCCAGTCACGTTGAAGACATGCCCCAGAACCCCATTTCCAACCGGAACCGAGATTCCCTTTCCTGTGTTTCGAACTATCGCTCCACGCCTCAAACCGTCGGTCGGCTTGAGACATACGCAACGAACACGACCATCGCCGATCTGCTGCGCCACCTCCGCAATGATCGTGACGGATTCGCCGTCTATCTCCAGATCCAGCTCCACGGCAGTGTTGATCTCAGGAATTGACTCCGGAGGAAATTCTACGTCTACGACAGGACCTGCAATTGCGACCACTCGGCCGTCTTCAGTCTTGATTGCCATTTCAGCAACGGTACTCATTGCACAAAGCTCCTATCAATCGCGTGAAAAGCACCAGTTGTGGATATTACATTTTTTCGAAAATTACGCACTTGCCTTCCCCTTACTGGAATACGTCAACAAGAAGGACTCGTCAAGGACTTTCGAGCCTGCTCCCAAGGCTTCGGCGCCGCCAACAATCTCCGTTATCTCGGTTGTGATCGCATCCTGCCTGGCCCTATTCATTATCCTGCTGAGTGTCTTGATGAGCTCCTCTGCGTTGTCAGAAGCCGCCTTCATGGCCCGCTGCCTCGCCGCGTGCTCTGCTGCAGAAGCCTCCAGCAAAATCGCAAAGATCGTCTCTTCTACGAACATCCTGAGCAGAGGATCGACAATTGTCTCGGGCGATGGCTCTATCTCGAAGTCAAGTGGCTGAACGTTGTCTTTCGTGCCAAACTTCGTCGTGTCGATAGGCAGCAACTGGGTAACTTCGAGCTGCTGATTCCCCGCAGAGTAAAAGCGGTTAGATATGATATCGAAACTATCGACCTCTCCAGCCTCGTACGCTGCGAGAATCGGAGCTGCGATCTCCCTGGCATCATCGTATACCGGCCTATCGGTCATGCCCGTGAATGACGCCTCGACTGGCACCTCTCTGTATTTGAGGTACGAGTTCGCCTTTCTTCCCACCGCCACAAGGAAAGTTCCTTTGCCGGCGTGCTTGAACGACTGAACCCGCTTTTCAGTGGCACGCAATACCGAAGAGTTGTAAGCTCCGCAAAGTGTCCGGTCCGCAGTAATTGCGAGGATGCCTTTCTTGTCCGCAACAGGCGGGGCGCCCAGAAAGACGCTCTTGGGCAGGCCCGACGAAGCCGAAAGATCGCTCACGACTCCGACCAGTTCCTCATAGTATGGTCTTGCAGACGAAATCCGGGCCATGGCCTTGACGATGCGGGAAGCGGCAATCAACTCCATTGCTTTTGTTATTTTTTTGGTTGACTGAACGCTTTTTATGCGCCTTCGGAGAATCCTCTCCTGACCACCTGCCACTTTGTCTATGCTCCCTTTGCAGACGAGTCATCAAATCCAGACTTGAACTCGGTGATTATCGAGTCGAGCTGGGAGACGTCAGGCATGGCGCCCTTAGATCTGATCGCTTCAAGCATGTCGCTATGGCGGGCTCGGAAAAGTTCGATGAGCTGTTCGATAAAGTGAGGTACCGCCTCTAGCGAGATATCGTCTACCTGTCCAGAGGTACCTGCATGAATTGCAATGACTTGCTCTTCGACCGGCACCGGAGCATTCTGCTTCTGCTTGAGAATGGCCGTCAGCCGGTAACCGCGATCCAGCTGCGACTGGGACACTTTGTCTAGCTCCGAACCGAAGGTGGCAAACGCCTCCAGCTCCCGGAACTGCGCCAAGTCGAGCTTCATGGTTCCCGATACAGATTTCATGGCTTTGATCTGTGCAGCTCCTCCAACACGGGAAACTGAAATACCAACGTCAATCGCGGGACGCACGCCAGAGTAGAACAGGTCCGAGTCCAGATACACCTGCCCATCCGTGATGGAGATGACGTTTGTTGGAATGTAGGCGGAGACATCCCCTGCTTTGGTCTCAATGATCGGAAGGGCCGTTAGCGAACCGCCTCCGTTTTCATCGGAGAGTTTGGCAGCCCGCTCCAGCAAACGCGAGTGCAAATAGAAGACGTCGCCAGGATACGCCTCGCGTCCCGGGGGTCTTCTCAGCAGTAGCGCCAACTGCCTATATGCTTCCGCTTGCTTCGACAAGTCGTCATAAACAATGAGCGCGTGCTCTCCAGACTCCATCCAGTGCTGACCCATGGCGCATCCTGCATATGGAGCAAGATATTTGAATGGCGCGGGATCAGACGCAGGAGCGGATACGACGACGGTGTACTCCATGGCGCCGTGAGCTTCTAGAACCGCGACCGCCGATGCCACCGTCGAACCCTTTTGGCCGATGGCAACATAGATACATTTGACACCAGCACCTTTCTGGTTGATTATCGTGTCGAGAGCGATCGTCGTCTTGCCGGTCTTTCGGTCTCCAATTATCAGTTCCCGCTGGCCACGACCGATCGGCGTCATCGAGTCAATTGCTTTGATGCCGGTCTGCAAGGGCTCGCTAACCGGCTGGCGCTTGGTTATGCCCGGAGCCTGCACTTCAAGGCGGCGGGTACTCGATGATTCAACCGGTCCCTTGCCGTCAATTGGCTCACCAAGAGCGTTCACAACTCTGCCAAGAAGACCGTCACCCACAGGCACCGAGAGAATCCTGCCAGTCGCCTTGACTATTTGCCCCTCGTCAATCCCGGCGGTATCGCCGAGGATGACCGCTCCGATCGACTCTTCGTCCAAGTTCAGAGCAAGGCCTAACTTACCCGACTCGAACTCGAGCAACTCGTTCACCGCAGCGTTTGGCAGTCCTGAGATTCTAGCGATGCCGTCGCCAATCTCTAAGATATGCCCGACCTGCTCCGCCTCTACTCCGGCTTTGTAATCCTCAATATAGGTTTTTACCGCGGAGGCAATCTCACTAGCGTTGATGGTCAACTCAGCCATCAGTTTCGCTCCCTTGACTTGACTGTGGCCGGAAGGCCAAGACGTACACGAAGCTGTTCAATTCTTCTTCGAACACTTCCATCAAAAACTGTGTCCCCTACAACAGCAACCACCCCGCCAACTAGGGAAGGGTTCACACTTGTTCTCATCTCCACCTCGACACCCATCGCCCTTGCCAAAGCGGCAGAGATCTGATCAATCTGGCCCTGCGTCAGTTCGGCGGCGGATTGAATCACCGCAACACGTCGATTGCGCAGCTTTGCGGCACGCTCTACCACCGAGTCGAGCACTTCCACAAAGTCTCTCAAGCGGTCTGTAGAAGCCGCAAACTCGGTGATCCTCAGCGTCAAGGCGTGAGTCTTTCCCTCGAGCAACGAGGCCACCAGCGACTTCCGCTGCTCGGCTTCAGAGCCAAGTCCCGACAGGATTTTCCTCAACCTGGAATCGCTCTCGACGATGCGCGCAAACTCAAAGAGCTCGCTTTCGACAATCTCGAGGTCACCAGTTCCATCAATCGACTCCAGCAGTGCCTGAGAATAACCAGCAATCCTGCCCGTCGTGGCAAAGCCGCCATCTAGAGAAATGACATCTTCGCCGCTCGTCAGACGAACCAGCTCGCTAATGCTATCCAGTACCGCTCGCGGCTCTTCGGTGCCCACGACCGCTTGGAGCAGACGAACAACGAGAGGATCGACCTTCGACGCGAGCAGGTCGCCCAGGATCGACTGCCGCTTCGTCGGTGAAACAGATGGATCCGAAATAACCTCAGAAAGCATTTCCTGAGACCCCAGCAACCGGTCAAAGGCTCCGAGCTCATCTACAACCTGGCCAGACTTGCCAGAATTCCTCGCCAGGTACAGAATGCCCTGTGCATAACCTCGCAACGACTCCCTCACGCCGGCCTAACTCCCGATCTCAGATATAAACGAATCGATCAACGCCTGCGATGCAGCCCTGTCGACCTCCGCGTCGATAATCTTTTCGGCAAGCTCGAGAGCCAGCGAACCAACCTCGCTCCGAAGCTCTGCGATGACGCGTTGGCGCTCGATTCTCAGAGCCTCTTCGTTCCGCACCCGCACGTTGGCCGCATCTTCTTCAGCCTTCGCGAGTAGATCCGCTCTAAGGGCCTCAGCCGTCTGCCTCGCTTCATCCAAGATGTGCGTGGCATCCCTCCTGGCCTGAGCAAGCTGCTCCTTGTACTCTTCAAGTGTCCGCTGAGCCTCCGCCTTGGCCATATCCGCGGCGTCAAGGTCACCCCTGATCTTGTCCGCGCGGTCAGCCATCATCTTTCGAACAGGCGGATATGCCCATTTGCCCAAAAGTACCAGCAAAATCCCGAACGAAAGAATAGACCAGATAATCTCGCCAGTAGCTGGAAGAATCGGGTTGGAAGAGCCGGATGAGCTAGCTGCTGCAGCTGCAAATATTAATGTGCTCATTACCCGGTGTACTTAAGTAGGACGAAGACGACGAAACCGATGAGGGCCAGCGCCTCTGCCAACGCAAATCCGATGAACGCAAACGTCCTGACCGGACCCGACATCTCAGGCTGCCGCGCAATTGCCGCGATAGCGCTGCTGAATATGAGACCGATACCAATTCCCGGCCCGAGGGCCGCAAGTCCGTATGCGAGACCTGCACCAATCTCGGCTAGACCTTTTCTCAGGTCAGGATTCGACGCTGCGGCCGCTGTAACGGCCAACAATACATTAATCACCCGAAAACCTCCTAATGGGCTGGGTGGGCCCGCACCATTTAGCTAACAACAACTGCATATTGCGACGTGGGGAAGAACTCCCCCAACAGAACGAAGACCCGACGGATCTCGTTCCCAATGACTGAAGAGATTTTATATCCCTCCAGTCACACCTTTTAATTGACACTGACCGATTAGCAACTTTCCCTTCTACTTCTAATCACCACCAATAAATTCCTCTCTAGTGTGCGGCCTTCATCGCCTCGGCAATATAGAGCGCGGAAAGAATCGTGAATATAAAGGCTTGAAGCGCACTCACAAAGATCTCGTAACCCGTCAGGGCGGTCAACATTGCAAAGGGCAGGGGAAGCACCACAAGCCCCACGCTCTTGACAAACATCGCCTCGGAGATTACCGCAAATGTCAAAAGCAGCAGGTGACCTGCGAGCAGGTTGCCAAAAAGACGGACCGCCAGAGCGAATGGCCTGACTATGAAGTTCGAAAGAATCTCAAGTGGAACGAGAAGCAGTAGCAACGGCCCGGGAACGCCTGGGGGAACGATGGCATTTTTGAAATAATGACCAACCCCCTGGGACTTTACGCCCACGGCTATGAACGTAATCCAAACTATCAGCGCCAGTGGCGCAGGCACCGACATGCGTGCAGTGGCCGGCATCTGGATGAACGGGATCACCTCAAAGATATTGCAAAAGAAAATAAAGAAGAACAATCCAGTCAGGTAAGGCGCCCAAGGAACCCCTTCGGGTCCCATGACATCTACAACTATAGAATTGTGGATGAAGTCGACCATGGACTCCACGAAGTTCTGAACTCCGCTTGGCACCAACTTTGCCTGGCGACCGGCAAAAAAGAATAAAACCAGGGTTATCACGGTCGCTGCGAGGGTAATGAGGCCAACCTTGTTCAAGGCGAATGGCGTACCGCCAAAGACGATTGACCTCCAGTTAAGTACATCGGAAATTGGAGGGAAGTTGATTCCAGCAAGCAACACCTTACTAACTAGCTCCTCACTTCTTTGTGGCGTAGGCCCATCAAGGCCATTCTGGTTGAAATGGTACTAGCTTCAAAAACTACAAGGCCAAGGTGCGTCGCAATGAGCGTAAGGCCCAGCGCCCAGAGATCCATCCACGACGCCGTGGCAAACGGTATTATCGCTGCGCTCAAAAGCGCTAAATCAAATATGAAACTGGCCAAGGCAGCTGCCATCAGTCCGGCTAGGGAGTACCGCCCGCCGAACTCCATAAGCTTCGCGGTAACCGCAAAGTTGATCAAGACGAGAACTATGGCAAATGCGGACGACTCCAAGCCCTTTGTCGACCAAATGAGATATGAAACGACGAGCAGAACAGGAGATGCCACGGCCCCCCATTTGGCCATGTGAATAGCCATCCGCTTTTCAACCAGGTTGTCTTCCGGTTCCAATTCATATTCCAATTTCGCACCAGCAGGTGACGACATCACGCCCATTTCTACCCCAGCAGCCACACATCATAGCCAACAGCCAGACTTCAAGGTTCCCTGTCGCCAGATTCAACCCCGCGGTCGAGCGAGAGATCCAGATCTGGAGGAACCTCCAAATCACCGCCCAGCAATTCTCCCAGCTCTACCGGCTTAATCAGTGACCGCCGTACGACTTTACTAGATGAATCCCCATTTTGTAAAAACTCAGGCAAAGATTGCGATCTAAATGACACATACCACAGTTTCACCGTCATTCCCGCAATTCCAAAAAAGAACAACCCTAGCGTGAACCAAGGCGCCGTGCGCAGCTTGTAATCGACTCCGAGGCCGATCAGCGCAAAAACCACCGGCGTCATCACGACCTCAAATGCTTTGACGACACCGTCTCCAAAGCGAGTATTATCCTGGCCCGTGCCTGCGGCGGCGCCCGCTGGCTTGACTCCACGCACCATAAAGGTCACAAACGACTTGGTCCTGCTCATTTGTGCACCCGTCGCTTTGCAACGTGATGGCGATATGAATCCAGGCTTTCGTCTTCAGCTTCGGCGCCCGTGACATCGCGCTTGTCAGGTCGTATCACGAGCTTGGCCGCCTTGACCCATAGCGGCTCTTTCTCCCAAGCCTTGCGTGGCTTGGAAAAAGCGCGGTCCCGGATTGCGGGATGGAAGATCGTATATAGCGATACTCCCAACGCAGCTGCAATAAAGGGCACGAGCGCGTTGCCTGTCTTGATGAAAGTAGGGGTGAGAACAAAGCCTGAAAGAACCGCGGTCCATGCCCAAAGAATCAATACCGAGCGTCTATGGCCGTGGCCCATCTGAATCAAACGGTGATGAAGGTGCTGCTTGTCGGGGGTGGACACCCCTGTCCTCTTCGCCGTGCGCCTTACGATTGCGAAAACCATGTCGAGCATTGGAACGCCTAGAATGAAGAACGGGATGAAGAGCGGGGCGAAGAAGAAAAACGTCTCTCCCGAAACATCGGTGGTCCTTCCCCCAACCACGGAGGTGGATGCCGCCATCAGCAAACCCAGAAACAATGCCCCGGTATCACCCATGAATATCTTCGCAGGGTGAAAGTTGTGGGGAAGAAACCCAATGCAGACGCCCGCCGTAATAATCGCGATCAGCGGGCCGATGCTGGTAGTCGAGAGAGCGCCTAAATCCACGAGACGATTGGAGTAAAGGAAGAACGATCCCGCGGCAATCGCAACTATCCCCGAAGCCAGGCCGTCTAATCCATCTATCAGATTTATGGCATTTGCCATAGCCACTACCCATACCGCGGTGAGAAGCGGCGTGATCGAGGAGGAGAGGACCACAACGCCAGCAAAGGGAACCTTGAAATAGAACATGGTGACGCCAAAAAAGGTCAGAACACTTGCCGCAAGCACCTGGCCCGCCACCTTGGCCGGCGCCGAAACCTCGCGAAAATCATCGACCAATCCAACCAGAAACATCACAGTTCCCGCGAGCAGCACGCCCAGAAGTTCTGAACTGCCTCGGAAAAGCCTGTTGAACTGAGGCAGCATGTACGCAGCGCCAAGCGCAGCCAAAAAGCCCACATACATTGAGACGCCGCCGATAGTCGCCGTGGGATGCTGGTGAATGCGCCGCTCATCAGGTTCCACTACCGCGTTAAGCCGAAACGCAATACGCCTGTTGAGGAAAGTCACCATATAGGAGACCACCGCTGATACAGCTAATACAACCAGGTATCCGAACACCCGACTCCCACCAGCGCCTACTGCATAAATGGCGGCGGGAACTTGGAGCAAAGCATGTTCACCTCTTCCGCCACCTGGGACACCACGGCTTCATCGCTACGACCCCTCAGAATTCGACCGATGAGCTCGGCTATGTAGAGCATCTCCGCCTCTCCCATACCAGCCGTAGTTTCTGCCGGCGTGCCGAACCGCAATCCGCTGGTGACGAACGGAGACCGCGGATCATATGGAATCTGGTTGCGGTTGCAAGTTATTCCCGCACTATCGAGAACTTCCTGAGCCTCCTTGCCGGTGAGATCCGGATCAAAACTCCTGAGATCGACAACGATCATGTGCGAGTCGGTACCGCCTGACACCAGCCGGAATCCCTGATCCTCCAACGCTGAGGCTAGTGCTTTGGCGTTTGCCAGAACCGACTTTTGGTACTCGACGAACGCTTCTGTGCCCGCTTCCTTGAAGGAGACCGCCTTCGCAGCAATGATGTGCTCCAAGGGACCGCCTTGAAGCCCGGGAAACACTGCTTTGTCAATCGCGCCAGCAAGCTCCTCAGTGCAGAGGATTGCTCCCCCGCGAGGCCCGCGCATCGTCTTGTGGGTCGTAAAGGTGACGACATCAGCGCCAATGTTCTTGCCTGACTTCGACGACCCAACTGGCGACGGGTAAACCCCGGCAGCGATCAATCCGGCGACATGCGCGGCGTCGAACATTAGATAGGCGCCCGTCTCGTCTGCAATCTCGCGCAGCGGCGCAATATCGATAACCCTGGTGTACGCGGTGGCTCCCACAATAATCAACTTCGGCCGCTCGGTGCGAGCGAGATAGTAGAGATTTTCGAGGTCTATGCGCTCCCCGTCCGGGCCAGGCGGAGTTACGCCGTAGGAGACGAAGTT
>DAHVOF010000160.1 GCA_027318945.1 Actinomycetota bacterium
GTTGAGCTGACCACGTTCGGAAGCGCCAATCTTCAGGACAACGACAGGCTTGTTGTTCCTTTGAGCCGCAATGAGCGCCTCGACAAACTCCCTCGGCCTGTCGATGCTCTCAACCACCAAGGCGATGACTCTGGTATCTAAATCCTCGGCGAAATGGCTCACGAGTTCGGGAAGGCCGATCATGGCGGCATTTCCTATGGAGACGCACGCTCGAACGCCTATCTGGCGATCGCCGAGCATCCCCATGATGACGTTCAACATGCCGCTGGACTGGGCCACGACAGAGACGCCTCCGGCTCGGAGGGGAGATTGAAGGGCACCCGCGCACCACATGCCTGCCTTTGAGGCCGGGATTATGTAGCCGAGAGTGTTCGGGCCGAGCATCGCGATCCCTTGTTGGCGTGCAAGATCGCCAAGCTCGAGCTGAGCATTGCGGCCGTCCTCGCTCTCCTCGGCGTAGCCATCGGCAATGACAAGCGCAGCGCCTGCACCGATCTTCCCGGCCAACTCCAACTGGCTCTTTACCTGATCGTGGCCAACAAGGATGGCCACTGCGTCTGGAACCTCCTCGAGACCATCAAGTGAGGCAAAGCAGCGCAAACCGGAGATCGTCTCGTATTTCGGATTGATCGGGAATATGTCCGAATCTTCAAAACCCTGCTGTCGCAAGTTGGCGATGATGCTCTGCGAGTAGTGACGGCTCTCCGACGCGCCCACAATTGCGACGCTTCTCGGCGAGAACAGCTTTTCCAAACCTGCTCTGCCCGAATTCCTGCTTTCGATCCCTATCTTTACCTCTGGCTCTGCTTGCAACCTCGATACCGCTCCCTCACTCGTCCCTTGCCGCAGCGATCTTTGCGCTGCCGGCACCTCGTCTCACCGCAAAACTTCATGGAGTTTCGGACACAAGCACTCCAAATCCGTACCCTCCCGGCAGGGCCACCCTGCCATCATTGACCACGAGCCCGGTCACGGGATCCCCCTCGAGCCGTTCGAACTCCGCAAGCTCTGCCGGCTCGACCAGTCCAGGAATGACCACGGCAAGCTGGAGAGCCGCCGCGCTGAGCAGCCTGCTGCCAACATGAGCTCCGATCCGGACCTGCACGCCGGAGTCGGCACACATCTGTGCCACCTGTGCCGCCCTGTCGATCCCCCCTAACTTCGGGACCTTGATGGACACCCCGTGGACGGCGCGATTTCTGAGAAGCTCCTCGACGCGCTCGACCGAGCTGGCCGCCTCGTCCGCTTCGATTGGAATCGGGCTGCGTTCTCTGAGATACCGCATACCCTCCATATCGTCTTGGGAGACCGGCTGCTCGAACACCTCTACGCCGAACTGCGCGATTCGATTAGAGATCGAAAGCGCCCCCTCCCTGTTATAGCTCTGGTTGGCGTCGACGGTCAGGTTCACTCCTTGCCCTACAGCAGCCCGGATAGCGGCAACCCGCTCGAAATCAAGATCCTCGTCCTTGTTCTCGAGCTTTACCTTGAGATCCCGGTATCCCGCCCCTACGAGCGAAACCGCTACGGTTGCCATCTCTTGTGGAGATTTGAGCGAGAGGATCCTGGTCACCCTCACCGAATCGCGCTCCAAATCGCCCAATAGCTGATGAGCGGCGACATTTTTGGAACGGGCCACGAGGTCAAGCAACGCCATCTGAACCAGGGCTCGCGAAGGACCGGCGAGGCCTTCCGCTGCCGAGGTTTCATTGCCGGAAACCAACCGCGGCAACACGTCTTCCAAGGCGTCTCCCATCTCACCGAGGCGATAGCCCAGATGCTGAATCTCCCCTACCGAAGCGGAGCCGACGGTTCCGTTCTCGCCGAAGAGCTGAAGCAAAAAGCCGGGGCTGGAGGGATTAGCGGCGAGCGCAAAGCGCCAGGTTGGGTCGGACTTGGGCAACTCAAGCCGTTCTATCCTGAAGCTCACGAGCCGGGGCGCAGCCTCGAGCAGCGCGGCTGGAGAGATCTCGCTTAGGTCCTGAAACATCTTCACTCTCTTTCCATCGTCGTGCGTTTGCACGGGCCGGCAACGTGCGCCCAATGCCACTGAATCGGCGGAAACGGCCGGGTCATAACTTCATTGGACAGCGATCTCGAGATACAAAAGGATCGACTCTGGGTGTCCCGAAACACGGATCGCGCGTGCCCGCAATTTTGGCCTCTCACGGCGTGTCACCTACGGTAGCCGCCGCAGGGGCAACTCTTTGAAATCCGATGAACCGAAATGCCAGCAACCCCACGAGCGCGCTCACTACGAAGATAAGCGCCCCCAGAGCGCTGACCACGTTGAGATCCCCATTCACCAGCTGGTCGAGCAGCATGGTAGAGAGAAGGGGCGTGGCCGCAGTCACGAGTATCGACGCCATCGCCAGCTCCCTGAACGAGGTGAAGAACACGTAAAGGGAAGTACCGGTCACCGAGCTCTTCACCAGGGGAAGGACAATCTTGAATATCACCTGCATTCCCGATGCGCCTGACACGCGGGCCGCCTCTTCAAGCTCCCCGGAGATTCCCATGAGCGCCGGCCTCACGTATCGAATCCCGTATGGCACGAACATCGATACGAAGGCGATCCCAATTGCCAGCAGCGTGCCGAAAAGGGGAACGGGCGAGTAGAGGTAGAAGAGCAGGAAACCGAAGCCCATCACGATCCCGGGGATCACGAGGGGGATATTGGCCATGAAGTTCACAACCTTTGAAAGCGGCCCCCTGCCGCGCACGGATACCCAGGACGCGAGGAGTGTGAGCAGGGCTGTCGCCACCGCTGCGCCAAGCGCCACCTCGATGGTATCGCGTATGGCGGTCACAAAGCCAGAGGTGTGCAGGAGCGTGGTGTAGTTGCTAAGAGTGAAGCTGCTCGACCGAAAAGACGCTCCAATGCGTTTCTGGAAAGACGCCAGCACGACGTAGAGACAGGGAAGCAGGAAGAAGACCAGCAGCAGCATGTTCAACGCCGTCGGAAGCCATCTGAAGCGCCCGAGCCTGATGGTGCGATCGACATTTCCTCGTCCCGATATCACCTCGAAACGCCGCGTTCCTTGAGTGAACCTTGTCTCGAGTATGAGAAGGATGACCAGCCCGACAACAAGGACGACTCCGAAGGCGGATGCAATCGAGTAGTTGGGTATCAGCGAACCATGTATTGAGTTATAGATCTCCTCGGTGAAGATGCTCGCCCCTGCCGGCACGCCAAGAAGAACGGGGACTTCAAAGCCCTGTATAGTCCTGATGGCAATCAGAATGACAGCGCTCAGGATCACCGGCTTTAGAAGCGGCAGCGTCACCTTTCTCAACACCGTTACGCCTTTTCCGCCGTGGATCAGCGCCGCCTCTTCGAACGCTGCGTTGAAAGATCTCAAGGGTCCAATGAGCAGGAAAAATACGACGGGAACGTTCAGCAGCCCCTCCATCATGATCATTCCAAACATCGTCTCGATATTGAGGGCCAGATGGAACCCAAGAAAATGCCTCAGCCAGGTGTCGCCCACTCCGTTTCCATTCCCGAAAAGGATGATCCATCCAATGATGTTCACAAGGCCGGGAACCGCAAAGCCGATGAACGCCACCACGTATCCGAGCCACCGCATTGCCGCATCCGTCCTCACCGTCGACCAGGCGATGACGGAACCTACCGCTAGGGTAACCACGGTGCTGCCGAGCGCGAACTCAAGAGTCTGGATGACCGTGATGCCGAGCCCGTTCTGCATCGTCGAACGATAGCCGCCCAGCGAGAAGTGAAGCCCGAGCGAGATGCCGGAGACAAAGCTCTTCCAAAGCATCACAAAGAGCGGGGGAACGGTCAGATATATCAGCGCCAACAGCACTATGACTGCAAGAACCGACTCCCTCCCGCGGAGCCGCTTGACGCCCTCCCCGAGCTGCCGGCTCAAACTGCTCAATCTAGCTCCCCCCATTCCCAAACGAACCACCTGAACGAACTACCTGGACCGAGACCGCTTGGACCGAGAACAGCACAATCATCATGTCCTAGATCAAGGCCCCTCCAAGCACGGACACCCTCGCCGCCTGAAGACCATCTGCAACGTCACGTTGCGGCTCGCCCCGGTCCGGTGCACCATGGCTCCGGAGCGGATCCGCTTCACGGGAGCCGGACCGGGGCAGCCAATGCGCCACCCCGCCCAGCTCCTCTTAAGCCATCGAGATCTACCCGAAGTCTTTTGTCTGCAAGGCGTGCCACGAAGTAAGGTCGGATGCGTACTGTGCCGCGGTCAATCCTTGAGTTGGCACCCACGTCTTGAATGTAACGGGGACGTTGGGGGAGCCGTAGTGAAGCTGCTGGAAGATGCCCTGCGCAGTAGGGCCTGTTTCAAAGTTCACAAACAGTGCCGCAGCTGCAGGATCCGGAACGTTCTTCAGAATTCCGACCTGGCCCACATTAGCTATCACGGGCTCGAGTGGAAGCCACTTGACGGGAGAGCCCTTGGCCGCGTTCTCGAGGAAATGGTCCTGGAAGACAGAGATCGAGGCTCCATACTGGCCCGAAGCCACCAGGCCAGCCGTGGCAGCACCCGAAAGCGAAACAATCGACGGCTTGTTGACCTGTCCGAGCTGCTGGAGGAACGCCTCGCCTTTCGTCTTGCCCATGGCGTATAGAACGGATCCTATCCAGTCCCACCCCGTTGAGCTCGCCTCGGTAACGAGCTGGCCCTTCAGAGCTGGGTTCGTGAGGTCCGACAGAGTCTTGGGAACGTCTGCGGCCTGAATCTTGGTCGTGTTGTAGCCGAAAGCCAACCAGGAGATCCTGTCGGTGACGAGGAGGTAGTTGGAGCCTGACTTGGTCACGTAGTTCGAAGGCATCTTCGCCGTCGAATCCGCATACGGAACAAGGAGCCCGGCCGCTTGCAGCTCGAGGGCACCTGGGCTTGTGACCTCGAATACGTCGGCCGCGGGCTTGCCTGCCTGCTCCTCGGAGATCGTCTGCGGTATCAGCGTGCTCTCGTCAGCGCGGTTCACTGTCACATGGATGTAGGGATACTGCTTTTCAAAGGCGTTTACAAGCTGGGTCACGATCGGTCCAGCCAGAGAGGTCATGAAGTTCAACTTCCCTTCCGTCTTCGCCGCAGCTTCGAGTACAGAGGTCGCGTTGGCTCCCTGATAGGTGAGCAACGCATCACCGGTAGGAGTCTTGGATGCGGTTGATCCCGAAGTCGAAGCGCTAGAGCTTGACGATGCACTGCTCGAGCTGCCGCACGCGGCAAGCAGGAGGCCAAGAACTGCGACTCCAACATAGGTTGGTTTGACGAATCTTCTCAATGAACGAATATTACGCATGAATCACATTCCTTTCAGGAGTCAGGCGCAGCCGACTCTGTAAACAGACGAACTCGTGTCTGGAATTGACCGCTGAGGCATAACGCCGATGCGAACTGTGACAGCCTCATTTCGATTGGCCAACGAAAGGATAAGCAAGCAAGTTGTCCACTGATTGCACGCCCCCGCTGATCATCGATCACTTCGCATCAACAACAACCCAACCTCATGCGCAGATCCGGACGATCACCCCCTCGCCCGGCCGCATACGGAAACTGGTACTGCAATGATACATTTCAGCCATGCCGCCGGATGAGCAGATCCCTAATCATTCGGCGCACCGTTGAAACAAAACAGCAGATGAGGCCTTGGTTGCGCTCCTGCCTGATCGATGGGCCTTTAAGACATGACTTTCGATGAAGCTATATCCCCTTCGGATCAGAGCTTGAGACGTCAAGGTTCTCATCTGAAGGCTGGTGGTTCTGGGAACGGCAGTCGTTTCGCGCCCAGCAGCCTCAGCTCCCCCTCGGAGCCTTACTATTCAGTTCTCCCATTTGCCTATAAGCACCCTCTTTCTCCCCCGCGCGGGTCCCCCAAACTTCAACACTTCTCTGCACCGGCTTGGTGGCAGTCCATCCTTTTGCAGCTCCTTTGAATCACAGATGCCGTCATCTGGCTCCATCCTCAAGTAGACTTCAGAACCAGGCTGCTGTGGCACACGGTGTTGCCGCCGTGGCCGCTTACCATGACGACCTCGGCGTCCTTTACCTGCCGATCCGGCCCGTAGTCATGACGAGCCTGGCGAACCGCTTCTACGATCTGAAGCATCCCTTCCGCGTGACCCTCGGAGAGCTGGCCGCCTGCGGTATTAGCGGGAAGAGCCCCGCCTAGGCGAAGAGCCCCCGACTCCGCAAACGGGCCTCCTTCGCCCTTGCGGCAGAATCCGTAGTCCTCGAGCTGAACCAGCGCCATGTAGGTGAAGCAGTCATATACCTCGAACGCGTCTATGTCCTTTGGACCGAGCCCCGCCATCTGGTACGCTTTCTTCGAGCTCTGGATTGCAGCGGTGTTGACCATGTTCTCCCCGTGGAACCAGCCGGAGACGTTGTTGTGAGTCCCGAAGCCGGCGATCTTCACCGGCGCCCTGCGCAGATCCCTGGCCCGCTCCATCGAGGTCACTATCACAGCCCCTCCAGCGTCGGTCCTCAGGCTACAGTCGTAAAGGTTGAAGGGATCGACGATGGGCCTACCTGCCCTGTAGTCCTCTAGCGTCAGCCTCTTAGAGTGCATCTGGGCCAAGGGGTTCCTATTGGCGTGCTCTCTGAACGCCACCGCGACGGCACCCAACTGATCCTTAGTGGTGCCATATAGGTCCATGTGACGTTGTGCGCCGAAGGCGTGCATGGCCGGGGCGCCAAAAAGTCCGAATGTCTCGCTACTATAGATGTCGCGCGCAAAGGGGCTCACCGCAGCTCCGCTAGCCCTTTGGCTCATTCGTGCCTCTTCGGAGCGGTGAGTGCGAGACCAGGCATCTCTGGCGTAGCCGCAAAGGACCGTGTTGCACAGCCCAGCCTCGATGGCCGAGACCGCAAGGATGATGGAGAGGATCTGGCTGGCGCCCCCGTTGTCCAAGGTGGTTGAAAACCCCACGTCGATCCCGAGGAGCTGGCCCAACTGCTGGTGGAAGCCGTACATATCATCGGGACCACGGCAGATAATGCCGTCGATCTCGCTTTTTTGCACCCCGGCGTCATTCATCGCCTCGAGGGAGGCCTCCATCATCAGCCCGAGCGCGGTGCTCCCTTCGACCTCTCCAAGCCGGCTCTGGCCGACCCCGACAATCGCATAGCGGTCCCTAAGCCCGGTATTCATTCCCTAACCATCCCAAAGTATGCGCTCACTTGTTTGAAGGCCCTTCTCTAAAAGCCAGTCCGAACTCGACGAGCGCTTCAATCTCTTGCTTTGTACATCCGATCATCTCGAGCACTTCATCTGTGTGCTCGCCCAGGAGTGGAGGCGCCAGCTCCCAATCAATGGGGGTACCGGAGAGGGAGATGCCGGGCCCAGCGAGCTCGACCTCTCCCATCTCCGGATGGATAATGGATCTTTTCATGCCAAGCGCCTGAATCTGGGGATCTGCGAAAACCTCGCTCATGTCATTAAGTGGGGAGCAGGGGACGTCTATTTCTTCAAGCGCTCGCAGCCATTCTTCCCTGTCCCTTTTCACAAAGGCGGCCTTTACCTCCTTGGACAGCTCGTCGTAGTTGGCACGCCTGGACAGGCGATCTTTGAACCGGGGATCGTCGATCCACTCGGGATGCCCCGCCACGGTTGCAAAGCCCTGCCAGAACTTGGACGGGGTGGAAAGATGGACCACGAACGGCTTTCCGTCTTTGCCTACCAGAGTCCAAACTCCAGCAGTCCTGGCACGCCTGTCATAGGTGGGAATCTCGCCAGTCGCAAAGTAGTTGGCGATGTTCTCACTCTGGAAAGAGACCGACGCCTGAAGAAGCGACGTCTCCACTTTCTGGCCGCGTCCGCTCTGAGTTCGCGATAACAGGGCAGCAAGGATCCCGTAGACTCCGTAAATCCCTGCCAAGTGGTCCGCAAAGGAGATCCCCATCGGCTCAGGCGAAGACATGTTCGTCAACACGCTCAAGAGACCGCTCATCGCCTGGCCAACCGTGTCATATCCTGGCCTGTTGCGGTAAGGCCCGACAGAACCGAACCCGCTGATGGAGCAGTAGACAATGCGGGGATTCCGCGCTGAAACAGCCTCGTAACCCCATCCCCACCTTTCTGTCTGGCCGTCACGGAAGTTCTCGATCAGCACGTCAGACTCATCAAGCAGCTTCAGCAGGTAATCCTTGCCCTTTTCGCTGGCCACATCGAGCGATAGGCTCAGCTTGTTCCGGTTCAGGGAGCGGAAGTTGGGGCTATAACCGTCTGATTGGCTCCATCCGCGGAAAGGGTCGCCGCCGTCGGGGTTCTCGACCTTGATTACTTGAGCTCCAAGATCTGCCAGCATCACAGACGCCATTGGGGCAGAAACGTATCTGCCAACCTCGACTACCCGGATTCCGCTAAGCGCTCCCATCGTGCCCCCTAACCATGCGTTCCAGCCAGCTCGAACAGGGGCAAAACCAGATCGTCGCTGATGGTTTCCAACCGCAGGCTCACAGGAGATCCGCACTTGACCGTGTCATCATCTTTCAGGCCCACCAGCCGAGTCAGCAATCGGGGCCCTTCGCTCAGCTCCACGACCGCAACGACATAGGGAAGAAGCGAAGCAAAGGCTTTGTGGTAGAGCCGACGAAAAGTGACGAAGGAGAAGATCGTACCATTTCCTGATACCGGCTCCCATGAGTAGCTCATACTGGCGCACGCCGGACAGGCCACACTACGGGGGAAGCGGAACTCCGAGCAGTCGGAGCATCGCTGAAGCTTCAGCGCCCCCTCTTTGCACGAGTCCCAGAACGGCCGTGTTTCTTCGGTGACTTGCGGCAACGGCGGCAACACCATCGCTTCGTCAAACTCGTTCGCCACTTCAACCAACCCCCTTTTTCAGTCCTATCGGACTAAACCCGATACCGCCTCGAAATCCCTACGAACCTGCGCCTACGGGAAAGAGCGCATCCATCATCTTTTGTTTGTGATAGTTCGGATCCCCAAGGAACTGATAAAGGGTGCGAGAGGTCACCGTGTGGGGGACCAGCGGATGATCCAAAGCGGTACCAGGTCCGGCAAAGACCATGTTGGCGTAGTTGCAGACTTGGTAGTAGGACTCGCTCGCAACTGCTTTCGCCTCGTGCACCGCCGCCTTGTACTCCCTGCCGCTGTCGACTTTCCAAAGAGCCTCGTAGGTTAGCCATTTGGCCGCGTCCATGTGGTTGGTCAGGTCAACGACATGATCCTGCACGCGCTGGAACCTCCCAATGGGCTGGCCGAAAACAACCCTCTCGCTCGTATAGTCAACGGTCATCTCAAATACGCGCTGACACGCTCCAACCTTGTAGGCGGAAAGTATCGGAAGGGTGATCTCAAGAGCGGTCTCCACGTCATTCCAGCAACTCGGCGATCGCGAAATGATGTCTTCTTCTCCGACTGCGACGTTGTCGACCTCCACGTCGTAAAGAGAGCTCAAGAACCCCTCGTGAGCGGCGACCGTGATTCCTTGCTGATGAAGATCAACGGCCAGGAAGATCGTGCCTTGCGTAGTCGTCGCCGCGCACAAAAGCCTATCGGCTGCTGCTGCGTCATGGACAAACTGCTTTTTCCCGCTCAGCACTACGCCCAACTCGGATGAAGTAGCTGCAAGGGTCACGTCGTCCTCACTGAAGCGGCGAGGCGCATCACTGAAACCAACCGCCCAGACCACTTCCCCTTTGCAGGTGGCAGGAATGAAACGCGACTGCTGCTCGCTATTTCCCAACACCTCGATTAGACGCGGCGCCAGAATTGCCGAGGTGAAAAGCGGCCCTGGAACCGGTGACCTGCCGAGCTGCTCGAATACGATCCCTGCGTCCGTGGTGGCAAAGCCACCGCCACCAAGCGACTCTGAAGCGCACATCCCGAGCCATCCGGTATCGGCAGCTTGGCGGAAAACCTCCGGCTGATGCGTCTCCCCTGACTGAAACCAGCGCGGCACCTCTGTCTCGGGCGCCTTCTGCTGAACGAACCTCGCCACCACATCTCGAAGCATCAACTGCTCTTCTGAAAACCTAAGATCCATCTGCCTCTTCTCCAATTTCGATTCAGCTAAAACCCTTACCCTCTGCCACAAGAGCGAGCACGCAACTCAGATCGTCACCGGCGCCGACTCGCGCTGCCTTCTGCCGAGACCGAGCCGCCTTGCGAACTGAAGACGATCTGTATCAAGGGTCCCTCCGCCGTGCAAGGTGGCGGGGCCGCGACGGCTGATGTAGTCGAAGTCGGTTCCCTCATCGACGCTCAGGTCCTTGAGCAGCCCCGAATATCCGAGGATCTCCTGGAACCTCTGCGAGTTGGAAAGACCTATCATGCGCCTCAGGTACCGGGTCTGTACACCGCCGTAGGGAACGGGATCCCTCTGGAGGCGGAACCAGAGGTTCCTCGTCTGGAGCATCTTCAGCACATGGCCATCTACGATCGCATCGGCTAGGATCCTTCGGACCTCGGGCTGGTCGATCAGCCTTCCCAAGCTGTCCCCGTTAAGGCTGCAGTACCGGATCAGCCGGTCCACGGCCGGATCGCCGCTCACGCTGCCGGCGCCGTCGTGCTCGAGCTCGAGATGCGTGGTGCTGACTCGCCAGCCGTTGTTCTCTCCTCCCACAAGATCGTCGACTGGAACGTGGACGTCGTCGAAAAAGACGATGTTCTTCATCCCCATCACCATGGGAAGAGGCTGGATGGTGACGCCGGGCGTGCGCGCGTTCACGTAGATCCAGCTGACGTTCTCGTGCCGCTCGCCACCGGGATTGGTGTTCACGATGGTCCAGAGATAGTCGGGGTAGTGGGTGGAGCCGACCATCACCTTCTGGCCATTTATGACGTACTCGTCGCCCACCCTCTTTGCCACGGTTGTAAGCGTGGCAAGGTCCGATCCCCCTTGTGGCTCTGTCATGACCTGCCAACAGCTCACCTCCCCTTTGCACATCGGGGGAAGCATGCGCCTTTTCTGCTCCTCGTTACCCCATTGGTTCACGACTGGAACCACGATGCGGGCGAGCGTGTAGAAGACCTGAGACAGCGCCAGGCCATGCCTAGCTATCTCTCCCTCAAGAACAAACTGGTGGTCAACGCTCAGGCCACCGCCACCGTACTCAGCAGCTACTGTCGGAAACAGCCAGCCCTTCTCCCCCAGTTTCCGGGCTAGGTCCCGCCTGAACTCGTACTCGACCTCATTGCCCCTGGTGGACCACTGAGTAGACCATCTCAAATCGCCCCTGCCCGACATCGCGGTATCAAACCACTCGCGCACCTCCTGACGAAAGCGCGCTTGTTCTGGTGTATCAGCCTCCTGGTCAAAGTTCATCTGTAAAGCTCCCCCT
>DAHVOF010000020.1 GCA_027318945.1 Actinomycetota bacterium
CAGCGAATCCAAGGCATCATGCCTGAAGCAGATGCGCTTTACCGGAACGATCCGCTACACGCTCCCCTGGTTATTCGCAGACTTGGAGGAGATCGACAGTACTTTCGCCGGAGACCCGTGGCCGTACGGTTATCCGGCAAATCGGCATGTTCTTGAAACTTTCGCTACGTACCTGCAGGAACAGGGCTTTCTATCCAGGCCGATCGATCCCAAGAACTACTTTGCACCCATACTGGCAAGTACGCAGTAAGTGACAGAGAGCTATGGCATTCAGCTTTCAAGAATTAGACGCTCATGATGGCTCGCCATTACCGCGAGAGCAAGCCCCAGCACTCCAATATCTCTCAGTACCAGGTCGGACAACCCCGCTGTAATTGTCAGGCTGGCAACTATCTCCAACATCACTACAGCCGAGACACCTGCAAGCAGCCGTGGCATAACACCGGCTATCAGTCCGATTGCGAGAACCGATAGCACCACGCCATGGATCAGAACCAGCAGCTGCGATAGCGTTGATGACGGCGAAAGCACAGGTATATACCCTGTCCACAGCTTCGGAACCACAAGCTCGTGATAGCCAAACCAGGCAAGGACAAGGCCGAGAATCAGCCGTGCGAGGAAAGTCCCCCAGCTTGACAAGGCATCGAAATCACCATTGAACCCAGAAGCGGAGACGGCAGAATCCGCATTGCGACCCACCTGCCTGGTGCCACGTTTGGCCTCCGTTTTTACAGCTGCCACTTCGCGAGTCATATTCACAGAATCACCAGCGCCGCAGCGGCGTCGTCATCCACCCCAAAGAGGAGCAACTCTAACTTACTCAACTATCCTCCCCTGAGCATTCGTGACTATAATCCCATCATCGCCTCCGCTGTAGTCTCTGTTTCCAGAGTCATCGCCGAGAGTTGTCTCTATGAAGTAGACCGAATCCCCCTTCTGAAACGTCGACGACTGTGGCGAGGCTGACGCACCTACGAGAGAGACTGAAAGGACCTCCGTATTTCCTGAGAGCTTGACTGAAATATTGAATCCAGCAGTCGCAGCTTTCGCCTGGGCGCTCTCGGGTCCCGGGTAGACCTTATAGGCCACGCTGGCATACTGCGTGGACGAGAGCAGCGGACCAAGCTTGGGAGCGGTCGTAGACGTCGAAGATCCAGAGGGAGCAGCCGAGCTTGACGTCGTGGGGGTCGAAGAGGAAGAAGCAGGCGCTGATTTGCCTGTGGAAGGCGATACCGCGGTTGATCCCACCGCCAACGAAGTTCCATTGGGTGATATTCCGTGTCCATAGCCGTGAAATGCCAAACCAACCGCTCCGGTAGCCGCCACCGCCAGAACGATAAGGCCGTTCCTGCCAATATTTTCGCCGCCAATGCGCAAAACGAGACTCCGAACCCGAGACTTTCTAGAAAATCTGAATATATTTTCCCCTCAATAAGAGAGAGATAAGCCACCTAAAGGGCCCAGAAAACCGCGATTGCACCGAATAAAGATGTCGCTAATTACGAGCGCGCAATGCAGGCGCCGATTTCAATCAATTACGGCATTGGATCGTTCTTCAACTGTCTTAATTCCGACAGGAGCACCAAGGCGGAAGAGCGTTCCACGTCCTTGGCGGCGGTCAATAGCACGAGTCTTTTCGATTCCGCACTTTCAAGAATCGCCAACAGCTCAACCTTTTTATCCCCCAGCTCCGTCCGGTACCTGACGGAAAACTCCTCAAAGAGGGATGCGTCGTGTGAGTACCATTTTCGCAACTGAGTGCTCGGTGCCACGCTTTTGGCCCACTCATCCATGTCGAGGGCGGCCACAGTCTTCCCTCTTGGCCAAAGCCGATCCACAAGTACCCGATAATCGCATTCCGAGCGGCCCGGGTCCTCGTAAACTCGGACGACAAAGGCTTGAAAGGCCATGACGACTCGCCCTACAATCCCAGCCCCATCGCGGTCTCGGGGTTCATCATCGACGGATCCCATGGCGGGTCCCAGACGACCTCCATGTCAACCTTTGCTCTGTCTTTCAGGGCAAAGCTCACAGCCAACTGAGCCATATCCGGTAGGTTTTCCGAGGCAGGACAACCGGGGGTAGTTAGGGTCATCTTGATCTTCACCTTGCCATCTTCGAAGTCAACACCATAAATCAGGCCCAGAGAGACAATGTCAATACCAAGCTCAGGGTCGTAAACCTGGCTCAACGTTCTCCACGCCATCGATTCCAAAGCCTGCTCCTCGGAGATCGCCTCATTCGGCAATTCTTCACCAGACATGTTCACCTCCTAAACGTAACTTGCCAGTCCCCATTCCCGAGGTCGACAGCCTCGAAAGTGAACCCTTGAGAAGAGAGCACCCCTTCAAGCGGGACAGGCTCAAACGGTGCCAATATGACGAACTCCTCGCTCTCACCCAGGCTCGCGACAGCCTCCATTATCTGATCAAATGGTTCTTGTCCCGATGCAATTATCGGGCGGGCATCTAAGGTAGCCATCTGAATTCCTCCAATCTTCCACCGATCGCTAAATTGACGATTTTTCTACTCTACACTAGAATTACACTATATTCAGCTAGTACGCTAGTCAACTTGAAATCTCTGACAAGGCCGAAGATAACTGGCTAGGGCCCATGGGCCGAGAAGCCAGCGAGTACGGCAACCAGGCAGGAGGCAACAATGTCAAACACGTCGGCAGCGCCGCAGAACCTAGGGCCAAGACAGCCACTGAAGGTGTCCGGGAACACTCCTCCGCCATCGGTGCCCTTGGCGTTTTTCGAAGCGGCTTTTGTCGGGCTTATCGGTTGCGGCATTGCACTCGCGCTCTCCCACGCCCAAAGCGCAGCCGACCCCACCGCCGACGCCACCGTCGCCGCTGCGCATCTCGGCATGCTGGCCACGCTTTCAATGGGAATTCTGGGCGCATTACACCAGTTCACTCCAGTCGTAACGCAGCGGCCGCTCCGATCTGTCAATCTGTCGCGAGCTACGTTCCTCGCATGGCTCGGCGCGGCCTGGTGCCTGCCGCTCGGAATCGGATTCGAACTAGAAGGCGTCGTGGAAGCAGGCGGGTTCCTGGCGGCAATCGCGATAATACTTCTGATAGTGAATCTGTGGTCTGCCCTGGGAGCTCGCGGGAAAGGTGCCCCTGTGGTCGGGCTTCGATTTGCTGTGGCCGGCTTTGCCTTGACCGGATGCTTTGGCGTCGTTTACGTATTCGATCGATCAGGCAACTGGTTCGATCTAAGCGGACATGTCGTTCTCGCCCATGCGTCTATCGGAATCTTTGCCTGGCTCGGACTCACCTACGTTAGTGTCGCCGAGCGGCTATACCCTATGTTCTTTCTGGCACACGTGCCAGGCAAAAGGCGATCCGGCATGGTCGCGGTTTCGGCCATCCCGCTCGGAGTCCTGCTGCTGTCCCCCGGTCTCCTCTTTAAGCTGACCGCCCTAGCGTGGGCGGGAGGGATAATCATTTTTGCGGGCCTATGCGCTCATCTGCTCTCGCTTGCCTCGCACTTGAAGCACAGAAAAAGAAAGGCTGATCTTTATTTCGCCTTTGTTGCGACCGCATCCGTATCGCTGCTGGCAGGCATCGCGCTTGCAACCGCGTCGGCACTTCTAATTGGAAGAAACCACCACCTCGGCATCATGCTTGCCGCTGCCGCCGTGACCGCTTTTGGAGGATGGGTGTTGGAAGCCTTCATAGGACACATTCACAAGGTGATTCCATTCGTGCTGTGGTCAATGTTCCGCTCGCGCGGCATCGAGAAAAATCTCTCCGGCAAGCAACTCATGTTCGGCGACCTTTACAATCACACCATCGCATCGATTGTCTACGTTTTGCTGAGTGCTGCAATCGCCTCTGCCGGCATCGGCTTCGCAACGTCGAGCCCGTCCTTTTTGACCGTCGGCGGCGCACTCTTTGCTCTAACGGGGGCGCTTCTTGCAGTAAACATGTCGGCCAAACCTCTCCAGCTGCTAAGAGCGGGAACCGGCAGACATTAAAAGCCGAAGGCGCTAACCGCTCTAGGCTTCAGGCTGGCCTGCCGATGCGAACCCGCCATACCTTCGGACCGCTTTCCAAGTAGTCCCACGTGAATTGACCGGTGTACTCCGCCTCAAACTGGTACTGGAGAGGCTTCGGATCATGGTCGTTCACGAGAAGAAATCCGTTGCCTGGCGACAAAGCCCTGTAAGCTGCAAAAATCTCTGCATGCCGCTGTGCCGGAGCAAGGCGCCGAACATCTAGCTCGTGCTCTATGCGCGCCCCGCGAGTGCTGCTCAAGGTTACCGGCTCGCTGCTTCGAAGATCTAAAAGCCTATGCAAAGCAACCGTAGCCTTGCTGGCGAGATCCGCATGCTCTGGCTCAAGCACTGCCCACGCCGACGCCATAATCTTCGCCGCCGCATCCTTTCCGCCCATTCGAGCCAGCTCTTCGGTTGCGCGTTGGAGCAGCTGGAGCAAGCCAGCCGTCGAATCCGATTGATCCGGGCTTGAGGCCGCGGAATCTTGGGCCGCCCTAAATAACTCGTGCATCTCAGAAAGCACCGTGGTCAGGTCAATATTCACCGACTCGAGCAAACTCGGCAAAATCAGCTCATTTTCCTTTGTCACGTGTGCAGAAAAAAGCTCTGCGAAGCGCAGTGAGTGCTCAGCGGCGGTTTGTGCGGTTTTCGAACCCTCTAGCGCCATCTTCTCTGCAATCAGCAACTTGTGCTCGGCTTTCATCTCCTCTATCAGCTCCCCGAGCCCTGCATTTTCCGCTGCCTGGTAGATGGAGCTTTCCTCGGCCAGCGCATGCGGAATCACTTCGGAATCCAGGTAGCTGACAAGGCTCCCTATGACTTCTTTACCCGGCTCGCCGTTCTCTGATGTCCCGACAATCGCACCGCTCCGCCGCTTCACTTCATCGTTCAGCACCGCATGGTGAGCTAATATCGCCTCAAACGCCTCCGCCTCAGTCGTAATCATCTTTCACGCTCCTTCAAAGTTCCTCAACTCTTGATTGTGCGTCAATCTAATTTCTACTATATACTAGAAATATGTCGAAGGAAAAATCTGAGGCTGCACGTATCCAAGCACAGGCCGCGAGATACAGTTCGACCCTAAGGGAAGCTAAGGCACTGGGAGATCCCACGAGGTACCGCATCTTTCGTTACGTGGAACAAGCGGCGCATCCCGTCTACGTCGAAGAGCTGACCGAACTCCTGGGCATGAACCACAACGCGATCCGGCAGCACCTTGCCGTCCTTAAAGACGCAAACCTAGTGATAGATCAGCTCGAGTCCCGATCAAAACCCGGTCGTCCAAGATTGCAGTATCTACTCAGTCCGGGCGTTCCGGGCACCTGGGGAACAGAGGGTCCTTATCAAGCAGTTGCCCTATTAATGGCTGAGATGATCAAATCAAAGCAGTCGGCCAGAGATGTCGGCCGCGCCGCAGGCAAGAATCGCTTTTCGAGATCGAGCGGACCAAAGCGAGGCGCCTTAGTTGCCCTGCAGGACAGCCTGACCGCCGACGGCTTCAGTCCGCGACGGAGCCGATCCAAAGGCGGGTGGGAGTTCACCCTCGATCGCTGCCCATACGCCGAAGTCGCGTCAGCCGACCCCGGAACTGTATGCCAGCTTCATCTCGGAATGCTGGAGGGAATGGTCGCCACTCTCGATCCGCAGGTCGACCTCGCCCTGTCTTTACGCGACCCAAGGAAAGCTGGATGCAAGGTCAGGGTACGAGGAGGGAGTTCGGCTTCCGAACTAATGGATGGATAGCCAAGAGCCAACCCCTGATCGTTCCATCTATATGCAATAGCCGGGTTGCGGGCCCCCGACCCTTTGCGCACAGCTCTCTCAGCCAGCTTAATTAATACTCCCACTCAAGACGTGGACTAACAGTTCAACTAGGACACGGCGATGGATCTTAGAAACGATCTGACTAGTTCTGCAAAACGCTCGGGCTGATCATACTGAAGCCCGTGACCGGCATCTTGAATCTGCGCGATGCGGATATTTGGATTTAGACGTTGCAATTCTCTAGCCTCTTCGATCGAAACAACTGAGCCAGAATCCCCGACGATCAGAAAAGCTGGAACCGCTATCTTGCAGACCAACTCATGGTAATCAGGGCTAGGCGGGGCGAGAACATCAAATGCTGCGATGCGAGTTCGCATTCTCGCTTCAACCAGCAGCTCGACGATTTCAGACGTGCGGCGAGGATGATGGGTACGTGCCTCCGCCAGAGCTTCTTCCTTATCCATGCCGAGCAGTCGCGAATGCTGATCTTTAGCGCCGCTCCCATAGACCTCGTGCTGCCGCTTGGGGCTCAAAAAAGTCGGATCCGCCAAGATAACAGCGCTAATTGCCTCGCCGACATTACCCGCAATGACGGCCGCAGTCATCCCTCCCATCGAATGACCCAAGAGAACTGGCGCAACAAGTTCAAGCCCTTCAATTAGGCTCAGAACATCGCCGGCAAGGCCTTCATATCGAAAGCCTTCGATTGAAGAGTCCGATAGACCGTGGCCCCTCGCATCGGGCATGACCACATCGAACTCATTCTCTAGTGAGCGCGCCAGCGGAGTCCAGCAGGCGCCGTTTCCGCCAAGTCCATGAAGCAGCACGATTGGTGGCAACATCCGGCCAGTTCTCACGTAATGAATCTTTGAGTCACCAGTCCCGCATGTTCCACTGGTCCAATCGCAGATTGCCATAATCCCAGACTCTAATGGCACCAGATCCTTAGCTCTCTGACAACGCCGGCAATCAAGGCCCCAATTTCATCGAGCTCGAGCGCGTAACCCAGAAAACTCCAGAGTTCCATGGGTCCCAGCCAACGTCTGTGGTCTCGAAGCGAGCAGATGATGCACCTCATCGCGCAATGCATCCTTCTCAGAGTCCCGCCAACAACCGCTCCGCAGAATACGCTTCTATCTTCTTTTCCACCGCGATGTTGCTAAATTGAAACAGGCACCTCCACGGGCGCGAAAATCAATGCGGCCGCATTTGCATTTTTACTCAGACGTAGGAAGGATCT
>DAHVOF010000166.1 GCA_027318945.1 Actinomycetota bacterium
AGCACCTGCTGCAGCGTGATGTCAGCAATGGAGTCCTTCACAAGCAGCTTGTCTCCTGGCTTGCCACCACAGTCATCCCAACCAACGGCGACATCTGAAAACTCGTCGCGAACAAGCTGATAACCCCAGCCTCTAAACGCACCCTCAGTAAACTTCATGATGTTGCCCTTGTGCACCAGTGTCACACTCTCGCGATTGTGGCTGAGGGCATACTGGATTGCAGCTCTTATCAACCTCTTGGAGCCACCCTCCGAAACAGGCTTTATTCCGATACCCGAACCAGGCCTTATCTCCCAGCCGAAAGAATCATGCAGGTACGAGATCAGATCGTTCGCCTCTTTGGTATTTGATTCGAGCTCCAGACCGGAATACACGTCTTCAGTGTTCTCCCTAAAGATAACCATATCGACCTTCTCTGGATGCAGCACCGGGGAGGGAACCCCTTTGAACCATCGAACCGGACGAAGGCAGACATAAAGGTCAAGAATCTGCCGGAGCGCGACATTCAACGAACGAATGCCACCGCCAACCGGAGTTGTGAGAGGACCCTTTATGCCAATTAGGTGGGTTCTGAACGCCTCGATCGTCTGCTCGGGAAGCCAGCTGCCAGTCTCATTGAAGGCTTTCTCGCCGGCAAGAACCTCTTTCCAGGCAATCCTCTTGCCATACTTGCTGGCCGCCGCATCCATAACGAGCTGCGAGGCCGGCCAAATATCTACGCCGGTTCCATCGCCTTCAATGTACGGAATAATTGGTTCGTCAGGAACATTCAGCGAGCCTGAACTCGACATTGTAATTTTTTCAGCCATAGCGTCGATAGTACCTCTCTGACAGTCAACTGTCTAAATGATGCAACACAAGTTTCATACATGTTGCCTGAACCAATCTAGAAGCCTTGGAGATCCGCCGCCGTACACCCCGGGGTATCCGGGTACTGGCACTTAGAACCGTCCCAGGCCCTCGAAACTCATCTAGCCAGACCCAGACCCTCGCATATCTGAACCGTTGTCGACGCCTCGTTCATGGTGAATACGTGAATGCCTGGAGCTCCGCGCCTTAGAAGCTCCTCTGACAGCTCGATGGCTATCTCAACTCCGACAGACTTCACGGACTCCGCGCTGTCTGAAACACGGTAAAGACGTTCGTGAACGGCATCTGGAATCTTCAAACCTGACAAGTTGGCCATCCGCTCCAATGTTTTCAGAGAGGTAGGAGCTATTACACCTGGGATTATAGGCTTCCGCACTCCCAACCGGTCCATGTCCTCGACAAGCTGAAAGTAGCTGTCGGCGATGAAAAAGAATTGGGTGATTGCCAAATCGGCAATTTCAAGCTTTGATGCCAACAAGGCCCGATCAGAGTTCAGATCGGTTGATTCCGGATGCCCTTCCGGATGAGCCGCTACAGCTATGGAGAAATCCCCCACAGAACGTGCCAGCTTCGCCAAATCGATGGCATGGGCAAGTTCGCCCAGTTCGAGCCCGGCTTGGGAATCAAGTGGAGGATCACCTCTCAGAGCCAGAATGTTCTCGATACCGGCACTCCGGTAGCGCTCTAGAATAGCTACCAACTCGCTTTTCTTGTGTGCAGCAGTCGTTAGATGGGCCATGGGCTCGATAGAGGTCATGCGCTTGATCCTGACAACCAAGTCGTGGGTACGTTCCCTTGTCGATCCACCGGCTCCATAGGTAATTGAAGTAAAAGTGGGGTGAAGCCGCTCCAGAAGAGGAAGGGCAAGCTCAAGCTTGGCTTCAGACTCGGGCGACCGCGGAGGCCACAGCTCGATGGAAAAGGTTGGTCTTACGGAGTTAGCAACGATCTCAGCGATCTTCGCCATAATGCCTCTCCCCGGCAAGCACGGCATTCAAGAGAAGCATTGCCCTCGTCATCGGCCCTACGCCTCCGATCCGCGGAGTGATCCAACCTGCGACGTCAGCAACATCGTCATCCAAGTCGGAGACAAGCTTGCCGTCCACAAATGTGGTACCCGCTCCTACAACTGCAGCACCCGGCTTTATCATTGACCCCTTAATAAGGTGCGCTTGGCCAGCTGCAGCGATCACTACGTCTGCCTCGAGCGTTAATGCCTGCAGGTCCTGCGTACCTGTGTGGGCAACAGTCACAGTCGCATTGCAACCGGGCCTTTTGAGGGTGAGGAGCAATGACAGCGGCCTACCGATTGTCAACCCTCTGCCCACAATGACGACTCTCGACCTTTCCGTCTGAACTCCATAGTGATTCAAAAGAGTAAGAATTCCATTCGGAGTGCAGGGAAGGGGCCCGTCAGCCCCCATCACCAACTTACCCAGATTCACAGGATGCAGCCCATCGACGTCCTTATCCGGATCCACTCTCATCAGGGCAGCCACCTCGTCGAGGTGGCGCGGAAGAGGCAGCTGAATGAGATAGGCGTCGATATCGCCGTCCGCATTGAACTCGTCGATTACCGCTTCGAGTTCCTCCTGGGAAATGTCACTTGACAGGTGGCGATGAAACGAGGCGATGCCAACGTCACCACAGTCCTTATGCTTCATTGCGACATAACGCGCCGAGGAAGGGTCATCGCCTACCAGGATCGTGCCCAGCCCAGGCTTTTTCCCCTTCGCGGTAAGCTCGCGCGTCCTAGCAGCCATCTGAGCCTTTATCTCATCTGCTAACTTCTGACCATCGAGTACCCGTGCAACCATTTTCAGTGCCTGAAATGCCTTTCACCAGTAAAGATCAATACCACTCCTGCTTCGTCGGCGGCATCTGTGACCTCCTGATCGCGGATGGAACCTCCAGGAGAAACGATGACCGACACTCCTGCGGAAGCGAGAACATCGAGACCATCTCGGAACGGGAAGAACGCGTCCGAAGCGGCCACTGAACCTTTCACTCGATTCCCGGCCTTTTCAACAGCAATGCGCGCCGAGTCCAACCGATTCTGCTGGCCCGCTCCGATACCCAATGACGTCCCATCCTTCACGATTACTATCGCGTTCGAGCTTGTCCTGGCGCACAGCTTCCAAGCAATCTCCACGTCTCGAACCCTTGCGTCAGGAAGCGTTTCTTTCGAAACGACCTTGAACCCTGCCGGAGCCACCTTAAATGTATCCTTGTTCTGAACCAAAAAACCTGCTCCAATGGTACGGATTTCAAGCGCGTTGTTTTCCGGTGCCGGAGCAGCTATCAACCTCGTGTTCTTCCGCTTTGCGACCATCAGCTTCAGCGCATCATCTTGATACGAGGGTGCGATTATAACGTCGGACTTTGGGTTCGACAGAATCATGTTTGCCAAATCAAGGTCCACCTCCCTATTGAAAGCTACAATCCCTCCGAAGGCCGAGATTGGATCGCTTTCAAACGCCGCCTGGTAGGCCTCTCCTATTGTGTTCCTGACTGCAAATCCACACGGATTGGCGTGCTTGATGATTGCGACGGCTGGCTCGCCCTCGAAGTCATGAAGAAATCGCCACGCCGCATCCGTGTCAAAAATATTTAGATACGAAAGCTCCATGCCGGCTAGTAGGCGGGCGCTATCCCACCAGCTCTCTACTCCGGGCTGCGTATAACGCGCCCCGACCTGATGCGGGTTCTCGCCATATCGCAAAGTGGCGGCACGATCCAAGTTGAGCGTGATCCGTTTAGGGAGAATTCCGGGTTCACCATCTTCGGCGAGCCAGTTGGAAATGGCCGTGTCATACCGCGCCGTAAGCTCGAAGGCCTTAAGCGCTAGAGATCTCTTCGTCGAAGCAGAAATCTTTCCGGACTCTCTCAGCTCGGCAAGTATCGCCGCGTAATCGGCTGGATCAACTACAACTGACACGTGAGCATGATTCTTTGCCGCAGCGCGTATCATCGTCGGCCCACCTACGTCGATAGTTTCAATCCCAGGCTTTTCAAAAAATGGGTACAGATTGCAAACCACGACATCGAAAGGCACTATGGAACGCTCTGCAAGATCTTCCCGATGACTTTCCTTATCAATGTCGGCAAGAATCGCGCCATGGATGCTGGGGTGCAGGGTTTTGACCCTCCCATCCAGCATCTCTGCCGCTCCGGTCACTTCTTCTACGCTGTCGTGGGCAAGTCCGCTCTCGCTCAACAGAGCCGATGTCCCTCCGCTTGCCACTAGATCAAAGCCAAGTTCGGCAAGACCCTTGGCAAAATCTATTAGGCCTTCCTTGTTGTAGACCGAGATAAGTGCCCTCATCAAAACTCCTTCAACTCTTTGTAGCTCTTTAGCAGAAGCACTCCATTTTCGTCTCTGACTACGCGCATGCCGAGATCGAAAGGACCGTCGTCCCCGTTCTCAAGATGCCTGGCAAACGCAACGATCGTGGCCGGATACAAAAGCCGCTCGATCTCCTTGATTCTTTCGTGCAGGCTTTCCTTGCCATCTGTTGGCAGCACCCTCACCGGCTCTTGGGCCAGAATCGGTCCTGAGTCGACCTCTAACATCGCTACATGCACAGTGCACCCGGTAACTTTCACGCCGAAGGCCAGTGCGGACTCCACCGCGTGCCAACCCGGAAATGAAGGAAGAAGAGAAGGATGCGTGTTCAAAATCCTTCCGCCGAAGCGCTGATGCATGATAGGTCCGAGTATGGTGCCGTAGCCGGCCATCGCCACGAGCTCAACGCCGTGATGCTCCAGCACGTCCACAACCTCGCTGCTGTATCCATCCCGGTTGAAATCCTTGCCGAAAGTAGACCGAGCAACCTGAACGCAGGGAACTCCCGCATCCCTGGCCACTTCGATGGCCCTGCAAGGCCTATCAGTGACGACCAGGGAGACAGCCACCTTCTTCTCCAGAATCGCCTCTAAGATCGTCCCGCTTCCTGACGCCAAAACCCCAATTCTCACGGCTAAAGGCTACATGGATTTACAGGCTTTGCGTGTTGATAGACATGCATTATTAGCGGGTATTTCTGCTGTGCCAGTCCAGGTTCCAGCTGGCTTTCAGCATGCTGAAAGCCGAGCGCCTCCTAGCCTAGTTTTGACACGATCTCAACCATGAGTTCCGCAGCTTCCGTCGGATTCTTTGCCACCGTAACTCCAGCCTCGGCAAGTGCCTTCATCTTGGCCTGTGCGGTACCCTGGGAACCAGAGATAATTGCACCGGCATGGCCCATCTTCTTACCAGGGGGAGCAGTGACGCCGGCAATGTATGCGACGACGGGCTTGGTCATTTTTTTGCTAATAAACTCAGCTGCCCTCTCCTCTTCGGAGCCACCGATTTCACCGATCATTATGACAGCTTTGGTTGCGGGATCCGCCTCGAACGCAGCAAGGCAATCAATAAAGTTTGTCCCTGGAACAGGGTCGCCACCTATGCCTACACATGTCGTCTGCCCGACACCTTTTTGGCTCAAATCATAGAGTGCCTGGTAGGTAAGCGTTCCAGAACGAGACACTATCCCGACTGGTCCTCCTGGAAGAGCTATATCACCGGAAGTGATACCTATGTTGCACTGTCCTGGAGAAATTACGCCTGGGCAGTTCGGACCGAGAAGCCTTGTGCCTGGGAAGTCCCTCCGCAATCGGTTATACATCCTCGCCTCATCTTGGGCAGGTATGAACTCCGTGATACAAACGATGAAGGCTATTCCCGCTCGCGCCGCTTCGATCACCGCGTCCGCGGCGAATCTAGGCGGAACAACCACAAATGATGCCGTCGCGCCCGTCGCCGCTACAGCATCCTCGACCGAATCAAAAATAGGCACACCATCGACCTCGGTGCCACCCTTTCCCGGCGTTACACCACCAACCACCTTCGTGCCGTAATCGCGGTTTCTCAATCCATGGAAACGGCCCTGTCCTCCCGTCAAACCTTGAACGATCACTCTTGTATTGCTGTCAACAAAAACACTCACTTGACGTCTCCTCCATTGGCCAGGCCCACTGCCGTACGAGCAGCGTCCATCATCGTGGGTCTAATGATCAGCTTGTCCGATACATGCGGTTCTATGATCTCGCGCGCCTCATCTGCGTTTGTTCCATCCAGGCGTATTATGAGAGGGGCATGCAGCTCGACTCTTGCGAGCGCCTCGATAATTCCCTTGGCAATCAAGTCGCAGCGGGTGATGCCTCCAAATATGTTCACGAGGATGGACTTCACGTTGTGATCGGTATTGATGACCTCAAGCGCGCTGGTCATGGTATTTGCGTCTGCGCCACCTCCGAGATCGAGGAAGTTTGCGGCGCTGCCTCCCACTTGGTTGACAACATCGAGGGTAGACATTGCCAAGCCGGCACCGTTGGCAATGATCCCCACGTTTCCATCGAGCCCGATGTAGTTGAGTCCAAGCTCTTTTGCAAGCTTTTCGCGACCGTCATACTCCTGAACGGACCTGAACTCATCCCACTCCGGATGCCTAAACGCCGCAGAATCATCAAGGGAGACCTTGGCATCCAATGCATGAACTTTATGGTCCGGAGTAAGGATCAGAGGATTGATCTCCACAAGATCTGCGTCACCTTTTACGAAAGCGTCGTACAGCTTGACGATAATCTCAGAAACGCCGTCGATGGCAGCTTCGTCTATGCCGGACTTAGCGACGATCCCGCGAGCCTCTGCCAAGGTAATTCCGTCAAGAGGGTTGACGTGATGCCTAACGATCGCATCTGGATCGGTGGCAGCTACCTCTTCGATATCAACACCGCCCTTGGCGCTGACCATCGCAAGGTGCAGCTTTGCCGCCCGGTCAAGAGTGAAGGAGGCGTAATACTCCTTCTCGATCTCCGACGCGTGCTCGACCCAAACTCGCTTGACAAGGTGTCCCTTGATATCCATTCCAAGGATGTTTCCTGCATGCAACATTGCCTCTTCACGGCTGTTCGCGATCTTGATGCCGCCCGCCTTTCCACGGCCGCCCACCTGAACCTGGGCTTTGATCACGGCCGGATATCCGACCTTTTCTGCGATCGCCACCGCCGCATCGACCGTTACGGCTACGTCGCCCGGGGAAGTAGGTATGCCGTACTGGGCAAAGTATTGCTTGCCTTGATATTCAAAAAGATCCACCTTTTCTCTCCTTGAGTTTGATGGTCAGACGTGAAAATCTAATGAGTTGGCACCCTCGAGCAGCTTTCAACCAAGAGAGCGTTCCCTTTGGTCAAGAGCGTCAGCAAGCCAACTCGATATGGTCGGCAAAGAAGAGCCCGGGGTGAACACTTCAGCAACGCCAACCGCTTTGAGCCTGGGTATGTCGCTATCAGGGATAATGCCTCCAACCACAACAAGAACATCCCCTAAGCCCTGCTGCTTTAGCAGCTCGCAAATTCTAGGCACCAGCGTCATATGGGCACCTGAAAGGAGTGAGAGGCCGAGGGCATCCGCATCTTCTTGTGTTACAGCCTGAATTATCTGCTCGGGAGTCTGATGAAGTCCGGTATAGATCACCTCAAAACCGGCATCGCGTAGCGCTCTAGCAATCACCTTCACGCCGCGATCATGGCCATCAAGTCCCGGCTTGGCAACAACTACTCGATATCGACGATCCACAGAGGCAAATTGTAGACAGAAATTCAACCTTATGTGCAAACGCCCTGGCGGATGAAATCAAAATACCTGTTTGACTAGGATTTTAATCTTTTCGGCCACATCCGGCCTCATGGATGTCGCCGCGCGACCGGAGCAACGAAGATTGCGACGCTCCCGCCTTGACAGCCTCACCTTCAATACGGCGGGGAAGACCTCGTTGGACTCAAGGCGCCAGAGTGTAACTTTGCAACATTCTCTAGGGAGCAGCAGGGAAAACTGGTATTATGTTGTGTCCATGAAGGGCCTGAATCGGCTAGTGAAAGCCGCTTCAGCAGCGTGGTGCCTGGATTCGAGATTTCACTTCTAAGGAGACCAATGAAGCTCGTTGTCGCTATTGTGAAGCCGTTCAAACTTGATGACGTCAAAGCGGCTCTTGATCATCTCGGCATCAAAGGCATGACCGTTACCGAAGCACAGGGATACGGCCGCCAGTCTGGCCACACAGAGGTTTACCGGGGATCTGAGTACCAGGTATCTTTCGTGCCAAAGATCCGCATCGAGATCGCCCTGGATGACGACATGGCCGATGCCGTTGTCGACAGCATCGTTGAAGCGGCCCAAACCGGCAAGATCGGAGACGGAAAGATCTGGGTCGTTCCCATCGAGGAGCTTGTGAGAGTGAGAACAAATGAGAGAGGGAGCGACGCCATCTAGGACACCGTGCGCGCCCACTTATTAACAATGTGGTAACAGTCCGTACTCAATCTCGAAACTTAGTCCTGCCTAGCTTGTAGTGGTACTGGCACGAAAATATCTTCGTGCATATCCACAATGATGTGGTCAGACAAATAAGAGCTGGAAGACGAGAAGGGCGACGCGATGCAATCCAGTTTCGACATCATCAAGCATGCTTACGATGGCGACCTGGCCTTGCGACCGAATCCGGCAGTTATCAAACTCTCGGGGATACCTACTGGTCATGTCACCTGCTCTAATAAAGCCGACTCCGGAGTCTCTGTTCAAGCTGAGCGCGTTCCGACCAGAGTAATTGCAGGGGCGGCTGAAAACCCCGGAAAGCTCTCCAAGCCGAAAGCTCTTGAAGCTTTAGGCTTTTCGACTAGCGCGGAAAGCCTTGCCGGGACTTCCCGATTCGATGCATCCAAGCCTCTCGAACCAATACGGTGCAACACCGCCGTACTCTGGCCACCGGTGAACCCGGCTCGAGAAATGGAATCAAAACGTCGGGATGACAAGGGCCTGCCCTGGCCCGAAAAGCGTGAAAAGGCCCAGAAGAGGAAGTCCGTGATTCATATTTCGTTTCTGGCACATTTCACTGTGCAAAACCTGGCAACAGGCCTCCGCACATTCTTTGTTGAGGGATGTATAGGAGCCTTAAGCGTCCTGGTAGCTAAGAGTAGCGCCGGTCCTGCCCCGCGCTTGGCCGGAGGTTGACTCGATGCCGTTGAGTTCCAAAAGCACTGCAAAGGAGAAACATGAAGCTTGTCGTAGCGGTCATCAAGCCCTTCAAACTTGATGACGTAAAAGAGGCCCTTGAGCGTCTCGAAATAAAAGGGATGACTGTGAACGAGGCACAGGGCTACGGCCGCCAGTCAGGGCACTCTGAGGTATACCGGGGCGCGGAGTATCAGGTCGCCTTCGTACCAAAGGTGAAAATCGAGGTAGCAGTCGACGACGCTGCCGTCGACGACGTCGTCGACGCAATAGTAACATCGGCACAGACCGGCAAGATAGGCGATGGAAAGATCTGGGTCGTTCCCATCGAGGAGCTCGTGAGAGTGAGAACCAACGAGAGAGGAACTGACGCCCTTTAGAAAGGCCGCTCCGGGACACAAGGGGCATCGGCCATTGCTGCCCCTTGTGTCATTTTCGCGTCCTCTAGTATTTAACTGTCACGAGAACACGAGCAACTATGAGCGCTGACCTTACGTCAACAATCGAAAGCTTTAAAAAGAAAAGGGCCGCACTGCTGGAGCGATCCTTCAGTGATCCGCGCCAAGTATCAAGAGAGCTTACCGATCTGAGCGATGAGCTGCTCAAAACCTTGTATCCTGCTCCTCCCGGCACCGCGCTCATAGCCCTTGGGAGTTATGCAGACTATGAACTGACGCCCAACAGTGACCTCGACATTGTCCTCCTGCACCGTCCAAAGGTGCCGGTTGAAACCTTAGCGCAATCAATTTGGTATCCGCTGTGGGACGCCGGACTGAAAATCGACAACTCTGTTCGAACCCCGAAAGAGGCTATGCGCATGGCCCTATCCGACCCACGGGTGCTCAATGGCCTGTGCCGCCCAAGGCTTATCTCGGGTGACTCCGACCTAGTGAAGGAAACAGACCTGCTTCTCCGGCACGCTTGGAACAAAAAAAGGAAGTCTCTGATCAAAGTCGTCATCGACTATGCAGCCGACCGCCACAGGGACTTCGGCGAACTGGCATTCCTCCTAGAACCCGATCTCAAAGATGCAAAGGGGGGTCTAAGGGACTTTGCGATCATAAAGGCTCTGGAATGCCTTGAGAATTCGGATCTTCTTGGAAGCGGCCTGTTGGGAATTTACGAAGCGCAGAAGGCGCTCCAAGACTGCCGGGTGATGCTTCATATCAGAAATCCAAGAGCATCCAACAGGCTCTCTCTACAAGACCAGGACTCAGTGGCTGAAGCATTGGGATGCCGCGATGCCGACGACTTGATGGAGCAGGTCGCACAGTCGGGCAAGACAATATCCTTTGCCTTTGACACGATTTCAAGAAAGCTCGCAGCGACCTTATCGAGACCGACCTCTCCACGATTGAGCCTGCCGAGCCACTTCGCCATCCACGGCGACGAGATCTCCCTGATCATTCCTGACGGGTCCAGGCCAACCTTTTCGATGCTTCTTCGAATAGCTTCCATAGCCGGCTCACATAGTCTTCATATTTCCGATCGCACCCTCGAAGAGTTCGCCGACGCTAATCCTGAAACACCGGAAGTGTTTACCGAGGAAGAACTCCACAATTTCATCAGCTTCCTTTCGGCTGGACCGCCAATGATCCCGGTTGCAGAAGCTCTTGATCATTTCAGACTTTTTGAAATGATTCTTCCTGAATGGAAGCGGGTCCGCTGCAAGCCGCAGAGAAACGCATATCACACCTATACCGTGGATCGTCATCTCCTTGAGACGGTCGTAAACGCAGCAATACTCCGAAGACGGGTCAGACGCCCTGACCTGCTTCTAGTGGCAGCTCTTCTCCATGACCTGGGAAAGGGCTTCCCTGGAGATCACACCGAGGCCGGAGTCAGAATCGTCTCCGGTATTTGCAAAAGGCTCGGCTTGAACGAAAAGGACCAGGCAATAGTCACTCTCCTTGTTCAGAATCATCTCACTCTCGCCGACACGGCCACGAGAAGGGACATCTCGGATCCCACGACGATTTCCAAGGTAGCAGACTTCTTGAAGGAGCCTATCGTGGTGGACCTCCTAGAAGTTCTGACCGAGGCGGACTCGCTCGCAACCGGCCCAAGCGCGTGGAGCAGTTGGAAGTCAAAGCTCGTCTCGGAGCTGGCTGCAAAGACGCTGCGGGAGATGGAAGGCCTACAACCGGAAGATACCCCACTAGAAGGTGAGGGATTCGAAGAGCTGATCAAGCGGGCCGGTGAAGGTTGGGCCATGGAATCCGGTCAGGACACTCTCAAGATTGTTGCCCCTGACAAGCCAGGGCTATTCTCGCTTGTCACTGGCACCCTCGCACTTGTCGGCACAGACATCGTGGCGGCCAGGGCCGGTTCAATTGGCATGAAGGCCTTCGAGGACTTCCTGCTTCAGCCTTCAGAAGGCAGGCCGACCGATTGGAACAGATTCAGAAGAGAACTTCAGAAGAGCTTTGACGATCCTGCTGGCCTACAGCAAAGACTGCAGGACAAAGCGAAGAATTACTCAAGGGCGAGGAGGAAATCCGGTATTCAGCTCGTCCCACCGCGCGTCGTGGTTGCGCCCGACGCGTCATCGCGAGCCACCGTGGTGGAGGTATGGGCACCCGACAGAATCGGGCTGCTCCACGATGTTACCGCCGCAATCGCGAACCTGTCGCTTTCCATTGCGCACGCCAAAGTTCTTACACTTGGCGACGACGTGGTAGACACGTTCTATTTGACTGACGCCGAAGGTTCTCCAATCTCGAGCGAAGCCACGCTAGCTAATCTCAGCTATGCGCTTGTAGATGTACTGGGCATTCCTCAGGGATAGAACTGGAGTTGAAGCTCCCCGCAAGGGCCCGGAGCGTTGCACGAGGCAGAAGCACGCTAGGTCCAATCCACGGGAGAATCGTCAGCCAGGCTACTAATAGGTCCTCAGCCTGAAACGCTTGAAGAGCCAACTCGCACCCGCAACTAAGGCGACGCGGTATGCAGCACGATTATACGCTGAGCGATTTGCTTTGGTCAACCGAAGCACTGTCGCGGTTTAGAGGCGCCTCGACGTCAATCTAATAGCCGGCGCTGAAATCGACTGGATCCGAAAGGGGCAAGCCCGACATCCACCTTTGCAGCTGCGAGCCGAAAAGATCGACACTTCTCGTAATCACTCGTGGCGAAGACCAGCTGTGATGAGGGAGCACGGTCACGTTCGGACGGCTCCAGAGCGGGCTTTCGGATGGAAGTGGCTCAGTTTCATAGACATCGAGGAGAACATAACGGAGCCAACCAGAGTCGAGAGCTTGGACGAGAGCGTCCTGATCGATTACCGCGCCACGAGCGAGGTTAATAATTGTAAGCCCCTTCTTGGCAGCTTCGAAGGCCTCCCTGTCGATCAATCCCCTTGTCTGTGCGGTAAGTGGCAGACCTATTGCCATGTAATCAGCATCCCTGATTTCCTTCATCCACTCACTGCCAGTGATCTGGCGGGAAACCCCGTCGGAAATAGCCGCCTGCTCCGTGCGAGTCCAAGCAACGACCTCCATGCCAAAACCCTTGCACATCCTCGCCACAAGAGTGTTCACCGAACCCAGGCCAAGCAAAAGGAGCTTCGCGCCTTCGAGTTCAGACAGTTCAATCGACGTGTCCCATATCGTTCGGTCGGAATTCCTGACGAAAAATGGAAATTGCTTGGCAGAGGCCAGCATTCCCAGAACGGTATATTCTGCCATCGGACGGGCGAAATTGTGGCCACCATTTGTAAGTGCTATTCCGCGATGCACAAAAGTTCCTAGTGCCAGGGCGTCGACGCCCACGAAATCTGAATGGACCCAGTCAAGCGATGTAAGCGAATCAATCGCTGCCATGACCCATGAACCCGCAAACCTTCCATGACACCAAAGCAACTCTACATCATCCACCCTGTCGAGGTCATCCGAATGAAGAACGCGGCCTTTCTCGTCTATCTCAACGAAATCGACTTGAATCTTCAACGACTCAGCGACATCAAAAATGTGATTTCTGGCCAAAGAGGTGCCTGCCACAACTATGCGCGCGCCCATCTGCCTCCTGCGAGTCAGTGAAATACACCTCGCCTCCATCACAAGCCACCTCCACAAAAAATAAGAAACCACTCCACCCGTTTACATCTAACCTTTGGCCGAAAGCGTTGAGGAAAGCGAACAGCTCCTGGACCGCGAGCTCATCTAGATACCTTGCCATATTTGGCGGCGATGCACAACCGCAAGACGCCGGACAGTTGAAACGCCCCCAGCAGATGGAGCGGCGACCTGGGACGCAAATGCCCGCAAGACCTAAGCGCGCTCGAAGATGGCCAGACAAATTAAAACGGTGGACTCTCACACTTTGAAGTTGCAATACTTCAAAGATTCTAATATTATAAATTTACTTTCTTCGGATGGAGCAATAATGGTAACCGCATTGCACGAGTTCAAAGCCGAACTCTTCAAAGCACTTGGACATCCCATAAGGTTGCGCATACTCGAGCTATTGGTGTCGGGCGAGAAGACCGTTTCCGAACTGCAGACCAAGCTTGAGATCGAAGCCTCCTCAGTCTCCCAGCAGCTATCGCTAATGCGTGCCCGCCAGCTTGTAGACGCACGCAAGAACGGTACAAGCGTCTTCTACACGGTGCGCGATCCCCTGATCTTCGACCTTCTTGTGATCGCTAGGCAGATCTTCCAGAACCAGCTAACACAGCTGTCGTCACTCTTGGAAGTCGAATAGCAAAACTCACCCACTCCATCCTCCAGAAGCGAAGGAACGCGCAATGGCAATTCGAGTGCTGCTCGCAGCTGTATCTCTGTCCGCTCTGTATGGCATGACATCTAAGCGCATTTCGCGTTTTACCTTGCTTGCGTCGAGCATCGGCATTCTTGGCGCAGGCGTGGCTGGACTCGTGCGAGGAGCGCCTCTGTCGGTGATCCCAGGTATTCTAACAGCATCGGCTCTCAACTTTTGGTTTCTGGGAGTGCTTGGCATCGTCGCGAGCATGTCGATGTGGTACCGACTCGGATATCCGGATCATGGACGCACGGCCTCAGTCTGGCTGCCGGTGTTCATCCTCAGCATGATGACGGTAATCATCGCCGGAAACGCCTGGGTGTTTCTGACGGCATGGGAAACCATGACGGTCAGCTCTTTTTTCCTTGTGGTTACAGATCACCGCAAACCGGGAGTGCTTCAGGCAGGATACGTCTACCTCGTAATGTCACAGATGAGCGCGATTCTCATTCTTGCTGGTTTTGTGGCAATTGCTTCACGGCTCCACTCCTTTGAATTCTCGGCTTGGGCGGCACACGCTTCATCGATGCCAGAGAGCACGAAAAATCTCGCCCTGATCCTTCTCGGACTCGGGTTCGGAATAAAGAGTGGAATTGTGCCATTCCACATATGGCTGCCAAAAGCTCACCCAGTCGCTCCTGCGCCAATATCCGGCCTCATGTCCGGTGCAATGATAAAGCTAGGGATCTTTGGGATCATGCAGTTCCTTCTTCTGGACCTGGGCCATACAGACCGCGCATGGCCCCTGGCTCTCTTGGCCGCCGGGGCAATATCTTCGTTGCTGGGGGTGCTCTACGCCCTAATGGAACACGATCTGAAACGCCTACTGGCGTACCACAGCATTGAAAATATTGGAATAATCCTGCTCGGTGCCGGAGTGATGGAGATAGGGATCGATTGGCGGCAGCCATCTCTTGTAGCGCTTGGCTTGGCAGCATCGCTGTTCCATACGCTCAACCATTCAATCTTCAAGACGCAGCTTTTCCTGGCAGCAGGTGCCGTCGAGCGACATGCCGGCACCCTTGACGCTGACCACCTCGGAGGCCTTATTCGCACCATTCCCACCATTGCAGTTGGCTTCCTTGGCGGATCAATGGCCATAGCGGCCCTTCCTCCCTTCAACGGTTTTGTCAGCGAGTGGCTGACATTTCGGGGGCTGCTCGGGATGGCTTCTAACGCGGGCTGGTTGCTCCCGATGTACGGCCTCGGTCTGGCGATGGCCCTAGGCCTCACCGGTGCTCTAGCCGGGGCCTGCTTCGTAAAGGCATTTGGCGTCGTCTTTCTCGGAGAACCGCGCAAGAATGTGCCTCATGTCAGCCTCCCGAAAAGCATGACGTGGCCTATTCTCACGTTGGGCATGATATCGCTGCTCCTCGGCGTTTTCCCGGCACCTTTGCTCAACGTACTCGGGCAGGTATACCCTCCTTCAAGACTTGCCCAAACAGCTGTTCCGGGGGGAATGGTGGCGCCCGAAACGCTTATTGTGGCCGCCATACTCCTTCTCGGCACCGGGGCTTTCGCCTGGGCAAGCGGCGCGTGGGGGATCAATTCTGTCAGGCGCTGGTCGTGTGGACGAGAAGCAGACCCGTCACTCCAGCTGACCTCTGCGTCATTCACGAAAGCCATCCGCACCACCTTTGCAATTGTCTACCGACCCCATCGGAGCTTCAAGCAACTCGGACAGCATGCTCCAGACTTTGCGGAGCGGCTGGTATATAGCGGCGGAACCACGCCAATCTGGGAACAGAGGGTCTACCGGCCCACCTACAGGTGGATCTGGAAAGTGTCACATCTCAGCACAAGGATACAAGCCGGACCGGTGCGCCTCTATCTCGCATACCTGTTAGCAACGGTAGGCCTCATGCTCGCGATAGCCCATTAGGAAACTGGAAAAACCATCATGCTAATGCTTATACAATTCGCAGGGATATTGGCAGTGCTTATCACCTCCCCCTTGATCTGGGGACTAACCCAAACGGTCAAGGCGCGTCTGCAAGGACGCCACGGACCGTCCGTCTGGCAGATGTATCGAGTGATTGCGAAAAACTGGCGGAAGGATACCACGGCGCCGGAGTTCAGCTCTTGGATATTTCGTCTCGCACCGAGCGTGTCCCTCGCTGCTCTTCTCGCTGTGCTGACGTCCATCCCACTGTCCGGGAAGTCTCCCGCCGGCTGGCCCCACGACATCTTGACGGTGTTCTTCCTGCTCGCCCTAGAGCGCTTTTGGATGAGCCTTGCAGGACTCGACAGCTCAGGCACCTTCGGCGGATTGGGAGCCAGCAGGACGAGCACTATCGGGACCGGCATCGAGCCGGCAATGCTGGCAGCATTCGGCGTGATGTGGCGGCTTCATGGAAACAGCTCGATAATACCGCTGGCGCCCATTCTAATTAGAGCGCCGAACGGCGCTGTGGCATGGGGATTCGCGGCGTGCAGCTTCGTTATGATCATGCTGGCAGAGCTAGGGCGGCTGCCTGTCGACAATCCCGATACTCATCTCGAGCTCACGATGGTCCATGAAGCTACAATCCTGGAAGCCAACGGTCGCTTGCTTGCATTGTCGCAAGCGGCGATGACTTTGAAGTTTTCAATCATTATGGCCCTCGGATGGACCATCCTGGGACCGCATACCGCATCACCGTGGCTCAACCTCGCATTCCTCGTCGTTGAGTTGCCCGCTACTTCCGTCATTCTTGGCTGGATCGAAAGCCGGTTCACCAAGCTCCGCTACTTTCAGCTGCCCACCTACCTTTCAATTGCGGCGGGAGTGGGCATGCTGGGTTTTATTTTCTTGGGAGGTTCCAACCTGTGAATGTTTTCGATCTGTTCCTGTTGGCTACAGCCGCAGGTCTGTTGTTCTCCAAGAGCCTCAGCCACAGCATTGTGCTGTTGGGCTTGGAAGGAATGCTCCTTGGCGCAGTGGAATTCTTTTCAGGACCCCCTGCCTGGTCTACTGCCCTCATCGCCTTGGCCACTGTGGCAGTCAAAGTCACTTTGATACCAGGAATTCTCTGGAGACTCGCCCGGTCGCTGCCGACAAACGCACGGACCGAACAGCCACTCCCTCTCTGGGCTTTTGCCGCCGCACTCGCAGCCGTGTTAGGAACGGGCCACATTATCCAAATGCTTGAACCTAGCCGGCTGGTTCTCGATGTAATGGCGTTCTTCTGCGCCCTTTGCACCGTTTGGCTAGGCATGGTAATGGTTGTGGCACGGCGCCACCTCTTGTCTCAGGTCACCGCGCTGGTAAGCATCGAAAACGGGCTAATGCTCGTTGGAGTGTCGCTGGCGGGCTCCCTGCCGGGCTTCATCGAGCTTGGCATCCTAGCGGATTTGGCGGCGGCGGTGACGATCCTCGCGTGGATGAGCCATCGAATACACGCAGAGCTTCGCACAACTGATGTTGTCGCATTGCAAAGCTTGAAAGGCTGAACGGATGGCTTTCGGGATTTTAATGGTCGCGCCACTGGCGATCACGATCACCGCAGCGTCGATGCGAAACAATCTGCATGCTCGTTGGCCTGCAAGATTTGCCATGATGGCTACCGCGATCTTCGCGCTAAGTGTCCCAGCGACACTTAGCGGCATCCTTTCCGGCGACTGGCGAGCTATCTTTGCCGAAACCACAAACCTGGTCGCCCTAACAAGTGCCTGGGACAGCGTTCGCTGGCTTAAAGAACATCCGTCGATAAAGCCCAAAATCTACTTTTTGTGGTGGAGCCTTTTTTGGGAATCTCTGTTGATTATCTCGCTGTCGCAAAATCTGGCACTTTCCTGGCTAGCGCTGGAGTTCTCGACTGTCGCCTCAGCGGCGCTGATCGTCGAAGTCAAAGACGACCATTCACTGGAAGCTGCCTGGAAATACGTGGTCATAGCCTCCGTGGGACTCATCTTTGGACTAATCGGAATTGTCTTCGTCTATGCGAGCCTGCGATATCAGGGCCTAGGCTGGTCAACTCTCGACTACGCCAATCTCCAAATACACGGACCACGCATTGCGCCCGCAGTGAGGCAGCTAGCAACCATCTTCATCGTATGCGGCTTGGGAACCAAAGCGGGACTGGCCCCATTTCACGCGTGGCTTCCCGACGCACACTCCGAAGCTCCGCCACCAGTTAGCGGTCTTCTTTCTGGCATCCTCCTCGGCCTCTCGCTATTCACAATCGCAAGGTTCATTGGCGACGTTCCCACCACGGGAGAGCTGCTGAGCGGGCATATCCTCCTCGAAATATTTGGCGCCGCCTCCATCGTGATTGGATCCCTTGCGCTGTTCGGCCAGCATGAGGTCAAGCGACTTCTCGCCTACTCCTCAATCGAGCAGATGGGCATGATTGCGGCGAGCCTGGGAATCGGCTCTCGCGCAGCATTTCTTGCCGCCGCGCTTCAATTCATATTCCATGCGGTGGTCAAGTCAGGACTTTTCTACACTGCCGGCCACCTGAGCGTGACGCTCGCAACGAAGAAGATCGACGAGATGACAAACCTTCTCCAAAGAAGCCTCCCTTATTCGATTCTGTGGGCGATTGGCCTTCTGGCGCTGGCCGGAGTGCCCCCGTTGGGAATCGCCTACAGCGAGTGGCTGATCGTAAGCCAGATGTGGGCGCATCATGCCTACATTCTCATTGCAATCACTGCGGCCGCACTCACCCTTGCGTTCGCCGCACTCTCGCGCGTCCTCATTCGAACCCTCTGGGCGCCGGCCCAGGAAATCGTTGTGCCGGGGGCCGGACAGAAATTGCCGA
>DAHVOF010000023.1 GCA_027318945.1 Actinomycetota bacterium
AGGGCAACGTTCGCTTCAAGAGGTCCGAAATTTACGTCGCCCAGCCTTATTCTGACGCCCGATTCGATGCAAAGAGAGTCGGCCTTTTGATCGGCCGCGCTGACATAACGCATCTGGTGTGCAAGACTTTGGTAGTGAAGCAAGGGCCCGAACCGGTCCCTTCATCGGCGTCTTATGCAAAGCAGGTAGAGATATATCGAGATAGTTTTGCAAACGAACCCAAGAACGGTGGATCATTTGAGTTATTCACTTGCTCAACTAGCAACTCAGATCCCGGGAGCACAGCTATTAGGTGCTGACATTGATGTTTCAGGAGTAGCGAGCGACTCGCGCCTGGTAGGCCAAGGTGACCTATTCGCCGCTATGAAAGGTTCCAAACTCGACGGGCATGACTTTGCCCAGGAGGCGCGCGAAAACGGCGCAAGCTCTGTCGTGGCTTCCCGCAGGCTTCCTATTGACCTCCCTCAGCTAATCGTTCCTTCGGTGCGTCGCGTCCTAGGCAAAATATCTTCCCTCGTTTACGGAGAGCCGTCGTCCAAACTGAACGTCATCGGGATAACGGGCACCAACGGCAAAACGACCACATCATACATGATAGAAAATGCCCTTGAGCATGCTGGGATCCGGTCGGGACTAATCGGAACCATCGAAACCAAAATTGGCGGCAAGTCGGTACCAGCACTGTTCACCACACCGGAAGCTCCTTCCCTCCAAGGCTCGTTGGCGGAGATGCTGAAATGCGACGTCGAAGCGGCAGTCATGGAGGTCTCCTCTCACGGGATTGATCAACACAGGATCGACGGGACACTCTTCGAATTGGGCATTTTCACCAATCTGGCATCGGAGCATCTCGACTATCACGGCACCATAGAACAGTATTACGCTACAAAGGCCCAGCTGTTCGAGCCGTCACGTTGCAAGAGGGCGCTCATCTGCACAGACGACGAATGGGGGCTGAGATTGAGCCACCAACTTCAGGTGCCCGTCGTAACCTTCGGCTTGAATCCCACAGCCGATTACAAGGTTGAGGATGTCTCCATAAGCCACGAGGGAACGAGGTTCACTCTGAAGGGTCCGGACGTGAACAACGAAATCTTCACACCAATTGTTGGCAGCTGCAACGCCCAGAACGCTGCCGCCGCGTTCCTTGCACTGCATCTTTTAGGTCTAGACACTGAAGCTGCTGTAAGCGGGATAAAAAGCTGCCAGAAGGTCTCGGGACGATTCCAAAGGGTCGAGATGGGACAATCAATGGAGATCATCGTGGATTACGCCCATACCCCGGGGGCGATCAGATCGCTAATCGAAACCGCAAAATCTTTGATGCCGGAAGATTCTGAAGTCTACATTGTCGCCGGTGCACGAGGAGGCCGAGATCGGCTCAAGAGACCAGAGCTAGGAAGAGCGCTTGCAACGGCAAATCACGTTATTCTCACGGTTGACTCGCCTGGCGATGAGGATCCCATCTCCATCATTGAGCAGTTAATCGCTGGAACTATCGATGTACCTGAGGGACGCATCTCAATAGAACTCGACAGGGAAAAGGCGATACAGCTTGCAATCAACTCAGCTGCACCGAACGACACGGTGCTCATAGTCGGCAGAGGCCATGAAAAGAGCCTGCGGATCGGAAACAGAAAGATTCTTCTCGACGATGTGGAAGCCTCCAAGAAAGCTATCGAGATGCTGGAAACCTCCGGCCGGCGGACAGTATTCGCGTCGTACTGATCTCAGACATTTGGTTTGCACCCCAAATGGGGAACGTGCCAACATCCTTTATCGAATGCGTCAGGAAGTTCTACAGAGAACGAAGTCGCCTCGACAAGGAGCCTTGGAGCCATGCATGTAGAATCGGGAAGGATTGGCAGCCGTGATCCGGCTTGCTGGCGCGATTCGAAAGCTACGTCAAAGGAAAGGAGCAGCAGGAGGGCTCGCGAGCCGAAATGACAGCCTCCCAAAACCAAATGACCAGACCAACGCTTAGCGTAATCATACCGACGTACAACTCTCAGGAGACGGTAAAGGCTGCACTCGAGTCTGTATACGCGCAATCCATTCCGCCGCACGAAGTGCTAGTTATAGACGATCAATCCTCTGATAACACCTGCGCCGTCGTCACGTCGAACTTCCCGGATGCCAGACTCATAAAGAAGCAGAATGGCGGTCCGTCATCGGCCAGGAATCTAGGCATCCAGAATGCTACGGGAGAGTGGATCGCTTTCCTAGATGCGGACGACATCTGGTCAAAAGACAAGACCAGTCTTCAGCTCGATCAAATCGATATGAACCCCAGAGCTGTGCTGATCGCCTCCGACTGGTCGGGATCGGCCAAGGTGCTAATGGAAGCGCAAAGGAAAAGGCCCAGCCAGATCGCTACCAGAAAGATCTGGACGATTGACCTTCTCGTGCTTAATCGCTTCCAGACTTCAACTGTGTTAGCGCGCAGAGCTCAGTTAGATGAGCTTCACGGCTTTAGAAGCGACCTCGACGGGGCGGAAGACTGGGACATGTGGCTCCGGCTATCACGACTCGGTGAGGTGGTCATCGTCCAAGAACCGCTAGTGTACTACCGGGACACCGAAGGCGGATACTCCAAAAACCTCATGCGTTTGATGACTGCAATGCAGAAGATGATGGCTAGGGAGTACGAAACGGGATCGGTGAATCCGCGACTCTTGAGAAAACTTTTGACATGGCATTATCTCAGGTTTTCGGTAGGTTTCGCGCTGATCAAGGACAAAAAGGGGACACAGGCTAGCCTGGTCGCTCTCGCAAAGGACGGGCTTGCAAGCCAAATACCTTCAGCAACCTGGAGCTATTTGTTGCCCTTCCTCGCCATGAGGCTCCGAAGGCGCATCCGCCACCACAACGCACTTTGACGCAAGCCGCAGCTTATTCAGCTCCACGGCCCTTGGAAATATCGCCACTTTTGGCGATACGTCTCTCGTAACCCTGATTGATGGCCTTCTCCCTGCGCTTGCGGTAAATGACGAAAGCGACTAGCGCGACAACAACCAGCCCCAGGATGACATATGAAACTTCACCAGTTACTTTTTCCACTTGGCTGTAGCTTTGACCTGCGGCATAACCCAACAGTGCCATCGAAGCCGACCACGCTACCCCACCCGCAACGTTGTAGACTGCAAAGGTCCTATACCTCATCCCCGCAACGCCCGCGAGTCCAGGCACCAAGACCCTCAGTGCAGTGGTAAATCTCCCGATAAAGATTCCAGGGCCCCCACGTTTCATCATGAACTCTTCAGCCCTGGCAACGGTTGCGGCCTTAACGAATCTGGAAAGCCGATTGTTGATCAGAGAGCGACCCCATCGTTTCCCGATGTAGTACCCAACGCTGTCGCCGGTTATCGCACCCAGGGATGCGGTGACAATCACCCATGGCAGATATTCCTGATGTTCGAAGGCCAGAACGCCAGCAACTATTACGACAGTCTCGCCTGGAAAAACAAAGCCAAGAAATATGGACGCTTCAGCGGCAGGCACCAAAAACACCAGTACGAGCACTAGCCAACCATGAAGGGACAGAACGTAGTTGGCAATGCTGCTCATCTCTTAGACTCTAGCCTCCAAACTTCCGAGAAGATGAGACACGCCCGTCCCAAATAAATCCATAGATAGAGATGGCAGCTAGACCGTACCGCCGCGCCTCGACTCCAGCGTCACATTAAGCACCGTCGAAATGATGAACGCCAGACCCACTATCGCAAGCCAAAGACCAAACACCAGGCCAAGAGCGGTAAGGGCTGCTCCCATTCCAAAAACAAAGGGCCAGATGGTATTGCCAGGAAATGCTCCGACGGGACCAGACCCGTCGGCCATAGTGGCTTCCGGTCGATCCTCGGGTCGCAACTCCATTCTCCGCGACCACCAAGCTAAATAGAGACCAGGCATGATTCCAAGCCCGGCAGCAGCGAAAAGCATGATAGTACCACCGGCTTCGCCAGACCATAGGAAGTAAATCACCATTATGACAAGGACGAAAATCCCGATGAGAAGATATATTGAACGCTCACTTTTCATTGCTGCTTCTCCGTACCGACAGTGCCTCCACTATGGGAAGATTTGTAGTCAGCAAATTCTGGATGATTCATGTCCCATACGGGCCGCGCGGATCGGACCGGTGGAAGTTTATCAAAATTATGGTGAGATGGTGGTGAATCGGTCGCCCACTCCAACGTGTGGCCATCCCAAGGATTGCCCGGTGCGGGTATTGGCTTTCTCCAAGAGATCCATACATTTACGATCCAAATCGCGAATGCAAGCCCCATCATGTA
>DAHVOF010000026.1 GCA_027318945.1 Actinomycetota bacterium
GGGCCCGGGCAATCTGAGGCCTACGTAGTGTCTGCTCTGGCAAAGAGGGTCCTGCGCGCAAAGTTGCTAGGTGAGTCGTCAATTCCAGTGGGGAATTTAGGATCCAAGCGGGATTTCACAGACGTTCGCGATGTGGTGAGAGCTTATCGCAAAATGATGGATGTGGGTGTTTCTGGCCAAACCTACAACGTTTGTTCGGGCAAGTCGTACTCGATCAGCGAGATTGCCGAACAGATCATCAAGTACGCAGATGCGGATATTGTTCTTGAACGCGATCCGAGTCTGGCAAGGGACGTCGAGGCGAGCGAGACCTACGGTGATTCGTCGAAATGCTGCAACGAGCTTTCTTGGAAACCTTTAATCCCTATCTCCGAAAGTCTGCAAAGCGTTCTAGAGTGGTGGTCAGATCGCCTACGACCTGGTTGATCCTTTTTTGTAGGCCGTTCTTGAGTACCATAGATCTTTGAATAGTCAGGATCGATATTCCAATCATCGTGTAGGCAACATTCGCGACCTGCTGAGCTTTGGGGGTGCTGATCTCTTCCATGTTTGCCAGTCTAAGGGCAACCCGATGATCGTCTCTGTGCGATATTTGTACGTGGCAAGGAACGTGTTGGGCTGAAGGCTCGGTCATACATCGCGAGTTTTTGTACGAGAATTTTGAATGAATTGGGGTCCGCAAAGTATTGACGCAGCTTTGAGTAATGCTGGGATACACGGATCTCTGGCTAAAGTCCGTCCCAAATTTTAAATTTGGATGCCGATTAACGCGCTACTGCATTTGCTCGGCTCGATGTGCAACGAAAAATTGAGCTGAGTAAAGGGGTTATATATCTTCTGACTTATTAGATCTGCGCGGTATGGACGCGAAATGTGGGTTGGTTGCGCAATTTGCGAGGGCTGGGGTTCCCTGCGCCGCTTGGCCAACAGCGGGATGCGTTTGTCAGCGGTGTTAGATTTCTGCGAGGTACGGTTTCCGCGGAGCTTCTGTCGGATTGCAGCGCTCATTTGGCAGGAATTGTCCCCATAAACGTCCCATGCTGGGGATTGAGCTGCGCGCTATTGTCACAGGTTGATGCACTGGCGGAAGTCCAAAACCGGGGGCTGCTCTCATGCACATCGTTAAAAGTTGAGAGTTTTAGTGTGGAACTGTTGCCCGATCGAGGGTACCCTAGATACTCTGATGCCCAATGCGCCTCAAGTTGTAGCAGTCATAGTTGTGCATGACCCAGGAACATGGTTCCAAGAGATGCTCGACTCTCTGCGGGATACCGATTATCCAAACCTCTCCTTTATCTTTGTGGATACTTCAACGGATGTCGTGACTACGGATTCAATCGTGTCGACTCTTCCCGAGGCGACCATCATAAACGATTCTCCCAAACTTGGATTTGCTACTGCGTGCAATATCGGTGCGCAGCAGGCATCACGGGCCACCTACATCCTGTTCTGTCACGACGACGTCGCTTTTGCTCAGGACGCAATAAGGAAAATGGTCGAAGAGGCCTTTCTTATGAATGCAGGGGTGGTGACGCCAAAATATATGGTCTGGAATTCGCCCAACCAGATCTTAGCTCTTGGTGGTTCGATGGATCGGACCGGCACTGTGGCTAGCCGAGTGGATGTGGGTGATCTGGATCAGGGCCAGTATGACATTTCGCAGGAGGTTTTCGTTGCTCCTGGTGGGGCGATGTTGGTCAGAAAGGATCTTTACGACGCCGTAAAGGGATTTGACGAGAAGATGTTCCTCTACTACGAGGATGCCGATCTGTCATGGAGAGTCCAGCTGGCCGGAGCCAGGATTGTTGCGGCACCGCATGCCAGAGTTCGACATTTGGCAGTATCTACGAATGGCGCGCGGCGTTCCAGGGGCGGCCGGAAAAGAAATGACACTCCGGTGCGGGCACGGCTAGCGCGTCACGATCGACTGAGGTACGCGAGAAGGAACCAGCTGCGTGCTCTTATGGGTAATACACAAGGAGGGGCGAGACTTGTATCTGTCATGCAGTATTTCCTTCTTTCGGTTATCGAGGCACTGTATTTTATAGTTACCGGCAAGCCGAAGATCGCCTTTTCAATAGCTGAATCCTGGATTGTTCTTGCTACAAACCGGCCATCTATACGGAAAAAGAGAAATGCAGTGGGCCACTACCGAGTGAAAACGGATGTGGCCCTGAGATCTCAGATGATCCGAGGAAGTGCCCGGGTCAAGGCATTTTTGCACAGCCGCAAAAATTTTAAATCCCAGGGTGAAGAGGCGAGAAGGGTATCTGGATGGCGAGACTATTCAAGTGAGAGGTCGCTCCTTGACAGGCTGACCAAGCCTAACCTTCGTCAAGCCAGGGACTCTGGAAAATTTGACGAAGCCACGTCGATTAGCATTGCTCTTGGTCGGATTTCGCGCATCCTTATGTGGCTTGTTGTCGCGTTAATCGCGGTCGGAACGAGGCATCTCACAGTTGGGTCGATACCGCTTATTGGCCAGTTCCTACCTTTTGGTCCGGCGCATACGTTATTAGCCACGTATTTCTCTGGTGCCGTCCATAGTCACGGTGCAATCCCGCCTTCCCCTACGGCCGACCTGATACTAGGTGCTATTGGATATATTTTCCTGGGGGGAACGGGATTTGAAGCCAACATGGTGGTAGTTGCGCTGATTGCGCTGGGGTTGTCAGGGATCTTTCGAATTGTGGCAGACTATCGAAATCGGACTGCTGCGTACCTGGCGGTCGTTCTATATGCGATATCACCGGTTCTTGGAGGAATCATTACCTCGGCTTCGCTCAGCGGACTCGTAGTGTATGGTCTTGCACCATGGTTCCTAATTAGGATGATGCGCTTAGCTAATGTACCTGGCGTTTTCAGGTCTCCTCGGCTTTCGACTAGGTACGAGTTAACGGTTGAAGGAATCTGGTTGGGCCTAATAGTAGCGTTTGCTCCTTCGTTTCTGTTCGTATTCGCCCTCATATCGCTAGTAGTCGGTATTTTGGGAAGGTTCCTCGGCTATCTGGGGTCAGTAAAAAGATACATTGCTACTCAATTGGCCGCCGTCGGAATCGCTCTCGTGCTGACGGCTCCGTGGATCTTATCGTTTTTCATGCCGGGAGCCAGGATTTCAGCACTCGTCGGATCCGCCGGCCCTGCACATGTTGGTGTGCTGTGGTTGTTGCTCCTGAGGGTGTCGACTGCCGCAACCGTGTCGCCTCTGTTCGGCGTCTTTCTTATAGCAGTCGGTGCGTCGCTCGTATTTGCGCGTGATTCGAGGGCAGATCGGATACTTACTTTTCTTTCGGTTTTCGCGGCGGTCGAAATCCTGGCAGTATTTTCTTCTTATGGAGGACTTGGACAGGATCCGATACCGCTAGAAGTGATTCTCCCGGTTGGTTTGATTGCCTTGGTCATCGTAATGGGATCCGGAATCGAGGCGGCGTTCGCAGTCCTGCCGCGAATGAAGCTAGGCTGGAAACACCTGCTGATTACGCTTAGCGCGATCTCGATTCTGGTGGCAACGTATTCGATGGTTGGATCGGTGGAGTCGGGGAGATACCAGTTGGATCCCACGGGCTATAAGGACTCGCTAGGATGGATGGTTCCCAGCTCAAGTTTAAACCCCGGTAGAGTGTTGTGGCTGGGAAGGCTGGGAACGCTGCCGATCGGGTCATATCAGATTACCGCAGATATGGCTGCTGGCATTTCAGAGATAGGCAATCCAACCATAGAATCAATGTTCACCTCGGCGAATCCCGGGCGTGACTCCAGGGCCCTCGAAGCAATCTCGTCAGCCATCGGCGAGGACACGGTGTATTTGGGAAGGCAGCTTGCGAGTCTCAGGATTAAATACGTGGTGATACCTCAGTCATCGCTTTCGAATCCGTCATTTCTGACCAGTGACCTCAACCTAATGCTTTCCAGACAGCGCGACCTAAACCAGCTAGTAGCCGACCCATCGGTTGTCGCGTTTTCGGTGCAAGACCCACTCGGTCCACCCACCACCGCAAGGTTGGGGAGCTTGGCCTCGACTCTGAGCGGCCTTCGCCTGTTGTGGGAAATTGGAGTTGCTGCTCTCTGGTTGGGTCTCATAGAGGCTACTTTGAGCAGGCGTTCAGTAACTCTTTGGTTGACTAGAAGGTTTTTTGCGACCAGGTTTGGCCAGTTTCTTGCAATGCTGGGGCGTTTGTTTCGATGGAGCGTCAATGCCGAAATGCCTCCGCGCACGAAAAGGACGAATACGCACAAAATTCGGCAGACGTGGGGTGCCTCTTCGCCGAGTCCTGATGCGGTGGTCAGTGAGGGTGGGACTGAATTCAGGCATGTGAAAATTACAACAGCAGTTGCAGACTCCCCACCTGCGGGAGAGGAAAGTAACTTTCGGGTGATCGATGGCGAAAAGTAAGAAAACTCGGGTCGCAAAAGGGCTGTCGAAAAGGCAGTTGCGCGTAATGCTTTCCATATTGCTAGCCCTGCTTCTTTTTAGTGGTCTTGGGGTTGCGGCGGGCAATCTCGGCGAGCATAACCCGGTGAGGGCTTCTACAGTCCAGGCAACGGAACGGCTTGCCGTAGCGAGTGTTTCACCGCTCAAGTCGAGCTCTTCTTCGTGGTACTGTAGCTGGTACGTGCCGGGATCGGGCGCCCTGAACAGGGTGTCTGTGCTTCTTGCCAACACTTCTTCGAGTGGTATGAGCGCGACGCTCAAAACTTATGTCGGTACTTCGGTGCAGAGCCGTTCACTGCAGATCCCTCCGCATAGCTTCTTACGCTATCCCGAGGTTGTCACCCCGACCGGGCAGTCAGGTGCCGTATCTTTTGTAGCCAACGGGGGTGGAACTGTAGCAGAACTCGAGATTTCGGGACCGCTCGGATCGGCCATGGCTCCATGCAACTCTTCTCCGTCAGCTCACTGGGTCGTGCTTGGTTCAAGTACCTTGCCGGGGTCGGAGGCGGGCATATCAATCTTCAATCCTTTTGGTCAAGACGCTGTCGTCGATGTGGCTTTCAGTTCCGCGCTGCAGCAGTTCGCACCTGGAGCTTTGCAGGGACTGGTAATCGCACCTCACGCCACAGACAATATCGATTTGGTCAAGTACTTCTCGGGTCGATCACATGTCGCTGTATCAGTCTCGACGAGAATTGGCAGAATCGTGGTGAGCGGAGTGATTGCGCGAAATGACAAGGGAGATGCTGGCCTGTCGGTGATGGCCACATTTCCAGCGCTAGCTTCGCAGTGGCACTTTCCTTTGGGAGAACTTTCAAGCAACCAGAATCAGGAGGTCCTGGTTTTCAACCCGAACAAATTTGCTGTGACGGTTGGTGTGGACTTCACCTATCTCGATCTTGAGGCAGTGAATGCGTTTTCTGGGTCAGCAAGTGCGTCTTCTACGACAGGGGCTCCGACGGCGTCGACGACGACTGCCGCAGCGGCTCCGGCGAAAAGCTCTAGTGCGGGAATGGGCGCTACTAATTCACCCTACCGATTGAACCAAAAGATCCCTGCAAATTCCGTCGCAGTAATATCTGTGAAGGCTCAAACGGCGATTGCGACCGGAAAGAGCTACACCGCGACAGTTAACGTCCAGGGCGGTTTTGGAGTTGTGGCCGGTGACGAGTTCATCGGATCAGTATCAAGCCCCAATGCGAGATATCAGGTCGTGGGAGGTACACCACTCACCACCCGGCACTGGATCGCACTTTATGATCCGTCATTCCTGGGTCTATCAAATGCTGAGGCATGGTTGGCGACGGGAGTGACGGGGGGCAGCCATCCGGAGGTCGCTAAAACCCCCCTCGTGGATCTAGGGCCCACATATCTAGCCCCATCCGGTCAGCCTCCTGCAACCCTGCCCGTACATCAGGCCCTTCTTGCGCAGACCACAAGCAGGCGCATCAGCAAACCCAAGAAGCTGAATTCCGTTGGATCTCTTTCTCCGACTGTTACGGGGATGATAGTCTCCTCAAACCTGCCTTTCGTTCTTGGATCGGTTATGGGTCAAAATCCAGAAGACATGTATGTCGTTCCGGTTCTGCCCTTTGCCAACTAGCTGTGTACTTCAGAGGTACAAAGGTTTAATGCTGGCAATCCCTCAATTGCTGTGTATAAGCTTTTCGAAAGCAAGAAATCAAGCACAAAATTGAGTTTTTCTGCAACGGTAGGCCGCTTCGGACTTGATTGAACAAGTTAGCGAAGACTTTGCTTGAGTTCCAGAAGGCGTAGACCTCGATAGGGGTTGTAGGGATGTTGCAGCTGTAGGTTCAGCCATCGCCCTGGTGATCGCGCTTGCGATAGTAGTTTTGGTAGTGGCCATATTATTGATAAGGTCACTTTTCACGGTCGTACCAGAGTATGAGCGGGCGGTTGTCTTCCGACTGGGAAGAATTAGAGAATCGGCAAAAGGGCCTAGACCGATCATAAGGATACCCGGAATAGACCGCGTGGTAAAGGTTTCAATGAGAGTTGAGGCCGTCGATATTCCATCTCAGCAAGTCATAACGGCCGATAACGTTACGGTCGCTGTTGACGCTGTGGTGTATTTTCAGGTAATTGATCCCGTTGCCGCTGTGGTTGGCGTAGACAGGTACCGCTTCGCATCGGAACGGATTGCGATGACCTCGCTCAGGTCGATAATCGGACGTTTCCAACTCGATGATCTTCTCGCCCATAGGGGGAGGTAAACGCGGAGCTCAAGGCGGTGATAGCGGCCTCGACAATCAGCTGGGGAGTGGAGGTGCGCCAAGTGGAAGTTCGTGACATATCGCTTCCCCAGGAGTTGCTGCGAGCAATGGCTCGCCAGGCTGAAGCCGAAAGGGAGCGTCGTGCAAAGGTTATAGCTGCAACCGGCGAATTGGAGGCCTCAAAGGAACTAGGCGAAGCTGCTGACAGGCTAACTGCTTCGCCAGGAGCGTTGCAGTTGCGCACGCTGCAGACACTAGCCGAGGTCGCCACGGAACGGAACTCGACCTTAGTGTTTCCTCTTCCTATCGAGATCCTGAATGCTTTTTAGAATATTGGTAAAGGCAAATGAGGAATTGGAACTTTAACAAACCTGTCTGCCGAGTGAGCGACTTGGCAGATTCCCTCAATCTGATTAGGGCACTGGTTATTCGTCGCTCTGAATAGCTGATGTCATTAGAACATGACATTAAATTTCTAAATCGTTTATCAATCCGATCTATTTGGTTGGAAGTTATTGCTCTCGATGAGGTTTACGCCCATTCCGGAGGAGAAATGTCAACCGGGGTTCCCGTGGAGAGGACAACCTCAGCGGGCGTAAGGACCTCTGATTCTTGGTTCGGTAGTTGAATAACGGGGGTGGGGCCGGGACTGCGAATATTTTCAAAATGATCTGATAGGGCACGATCAAGCAGATGTACTTGCAAAGGAATTCGTTTGCTGGCTAAAGCCGGCATTGAGTAGATTTTGACGAGTGCGGACGATCTGCGATCGCGGAGAACGAGTGATCGCTTAAGTCGTATTTTCGGAGTGTGTTGCGGTGGCTGGCTGCGCAATCCACTATGGTACTTCTTGGCATTTTGCTGAGGCTATAGAAGTGGAGAAGGCTTCCAGGCACGGGAGACAACCGGGGGGAATACATGGACACGATGCGCAGGGATATAGCTATATGCACCAGGTTATTGGTGGATGTGGAGATCCTAGAATACAGCGGACACATCAGTTCGAGGCTTCCGAGTGGTGATGAGTTTCTAATCCAGCCTGTTGACGATGTGCGGTCAGCTCTTCAGCCGTCGCGCTTGCTCGTAGTTGGCTTGGATGGGAATGTGATAGATGGAGATGGCACGCCTCCTTCCGAGACTGCCATACACTCCGAGATATACAAGGCTCGTCCGGATGTGAATAGCGTCGCTCACTTTCATCATGATCCCACAACCATGTTCTCAATGGTGGCGAATCGGCCGCTACTGCCAATGAAGAATCATGCCTGCCGCTGGCCGGATGGGGTGCCAGTGCATCCAGATCCATCACATATTTCTACGGTTGAACAGGGTCAGGAGCTTGTGAAGACGCTGGGCGATCACAACGCTTTACTGATTCGGGGCCATGGAGAAGTAGTTGTAGCGGAGAGCATAAAAGCTCTTTTTGCAGACATAGTCCATTTTGTCGAGAACGCCAGGGCACTTGCAACGGCATTGCTTCTTGGAGATGTCATGCCGCTCTCGCGCGGGGATCTTGAAAAGTTTCGGGCCACGTTTCACAGAGAAAAGCATGCCAACAAGCTTTGGACCTACTATGCGGTCACTGCCTCGAACAAAGGGGTCGTACCAGCTGAGTGGATTGAGTAAAACTGTCGCTATGGCGTGTCGTGACGAAGGCTCCCGCGGCATGGCCAAGATTAGGATGGAGTTCAATAGCTGGCGGACTAGTTACGGATCACTCCGTGATATGCGAATGGACTGAACGTGGCAGTCCGTCACGATGGAGCCCAAAATTGATTTTACCCTGATGAAGCCCTAATTCTAGGTAACCGATATTTTCAAGTTAGATTAATATAACCATATAATAAACTTGACTCAACTCTTGCGAGCTGCTAGAAACTTTTCAGCGATGTGACGGTCGCAGCTTTCCTTCACGGGGGGTGGAAGGATGAGTTGATCATCTTGTGGACCTCACTTTTGAAGAGTAGTTGCAAGTGTTTGCGTCGCTGACAATAAGTTGTATGGTGCAACTAACTCGTTAATTGTTATGAGTATATGGGGGGAAGTTGAAGACTAAACTGCTAGGGCTTACCTTGATCTCCGCGCTTCTTATAAGCGCATGTGGATCAAGTTCATCGGCCAGCTCGACTGCAACAACTGCGGCTTCTGGTTCAGCTGTCACAACAAGTGCGGCGGGCCAGCCCTCTACCGCTACTCAGCTCAATTTCAACGCGGACGGCACGCCCAATCTGAAGGGTCTGACGTTTGCGATCGGAAATGCAGCAGGTAGCGCCCATATTGGGGACACAAACGTATATGGCCTGGTTCAATTCTTGAAGAAGTGGGGAGCGAACGCCACGCAAACCAATGCTTCCAAGAACGCGCCAGAACTTGCTGTAGCCAGCGGTTCGTTGGACTCAGCATCAGGTCCTCTTCCGACTGAGGTCGATGCCGGCCTGGTCGTATTCGGACCAAACCAAGCTCGTTTGGACGACGTCCTTTTGGCCAAGAACAGTGTATCTACGCTGTCTGATCTTAAGGGTCAAAAGGTGGCGATATGCTGTGACGCATCGCCTGACGGAGTTCTGTTGACTGCTGTTTTGCAGAAGGCAGGCCTGCAGGCATCTCAAGTCACCGTTTTGAAGACCGGAGCTAGCAGCGCTTCGCTGCACGCGCTCATCGCAGGTCAAGTTGACGCCGCATTCGTTCACTCGAACGCGGTGCCAACGGCAGGCAAGAATTTCCACGTCCTTGGAGTGGGTGCAACCATCCTGCCCCAGTACGCGGACAGTTTCATGGCTGCTGAAGCGTCGTGGATCAAGTCGCACCCAGCGATGGCGGAGGCTATTGATCTGGCATGGCTCGCGTCGGCAAATCTGTTCAATACGGACGAGGCTGCATGGGTAAAGAATGCCGCCGCGTACACGAACAACGCCGACACAACGGCTCAATACCAGGCCGCTTACACCGAGCTGCAGGGTATCCAAGGATGGCCGACCGATCAGTCAATCGTGACATCCTCGGTTATATCTTTCAACTTGAACATAGCCAAGCAGCAAAGTGCACTCAAGGGTCCTGGCCTGAGCCCAGCTTCACAGCTGATGGATCTCACGCCGTGGAATAGTGCATGGGCGCAGTTCAGTGCTCACGAAAGTGCGTACTAAGTGTCAGATAAGTTAAGCAATGGAGTCACGTCGAGTGTTTCCAATGGCACGGGCCTCTTGGGTGATACCCAAGAGGCTTCGGCCAATGTCATCGGTTATTCAGAAAGTGGATCGATGGAAGCAGTAAGTCAAGCGGTCGAAGGTGAGCCGAAGGTGAAGGGCCTTTCGCAGGTTTCCAAGCAGCGAATAGCCCGCTGGATAGCTGTCGCGGTGGTGCTTGTTTTGTGGCAGATCTCACAGGTGTTCCTCAAGCCGATATTTATCTCCACTCCGACCTCGGTAATTAGTTCCTTCTATCATCTGATTGCTAGCGGTCGATTGCCAAAAGCTTTTGTGCAAAGCCTCTATGAGATGATTTTGGGCATTTTGATTGCCGCGATTGTGGGTGTCGGCGTAGGCCTTGCCATGGGTCGTGTTCGCCTGATAGAGCGAGCTCTTGAGCCGTTGGTTGCATTTGGAAATGCAACACCATCGATAGCCCTGCTTCCGGTAATGGAAGTCTGGTTTGGGCTCGGCACCGAGGCTCGAGTGGCTTTTATCATGGTGATTTGCATGTGGCCGATGCTCGTTAACACCTATGCCGGAGTGAAAGCAGTAAGGGGAAGCTACACAGATGTAGGCAAGGCGTTTGGTCTTAGTGGTTGGATGCAGACTTGGAAGATCTATTTGCCTGGGACGGTTCCGTTCATTTTCATTGGGATCCGAATTGCTCTCGCCGTTGGTGCAGTAGGAATGATCCTTGGAGGATCTGAGATAGGTGATACAGGACTCGGCGGCTTGAGTGAAACATTTGGAAGCTACAGCCAGACTGCTGATCTGATCGCGACCATAGTCACGACGACCGGTTTGGCGCTAGTTCTCTTCGCGCTTGCTCGGAGAATCCAGAGTTGGCGGTTCCCGTGGATAGCCGACACATCAGCAGGAAGGCGTACAGCATAATGAGTTACGAATCACAGTCCGATTCAAGAGTGGGAGGCTCTACTACATTGGAGCAGGGCACTTCCTCGTATTTCGGCAATTCAATTTTGGAAGTCAAAGGTATGTGCAAGACGTTCTTTACGAAAGAACGGACTGTTATTGCGCTTGATCACGTAGATTTGGCTGTCAAGCAGGGGGAGTTTATTTCGTTGGTGGGGCCGAGCGGTTGCGGCAAGACCACTCTGCTTAGGATCATCGACGGTTTGGAGCAGGCCGATGCCGGTGAAAGAACCCTAGAAGGGCAGGCTCTGGACGGGATTTCTCAAGATATGGCCTATGTGTTCCAGGACATCAACCTCCTTCCCTGGCGATCGGTTCTTGACAACGCCGCTTTGGGCCTCGAAGCTCGTGGGATGAGCAAGCAGGAGCGCCAGAATCGGGCGATGGAAGTTCTCGAAATGGTGGGATTGGCGTCGTTCGCGGGATCGCCTCCTTACACACTCTCTGGAGGGATGCAGCAAAGGGTCGGCGTGGCAAGGGCTCTTGCAGTTCGACCGAAGGTACTGCTCATGGATGAGCCGTTCGGGCAGTTGGATAACTTCACAAGAGAGGCGCTGCAAATAGAGATTGCCCACCTTTGGTCTCGGTTGGGAATGACAATAGTTTTCGTTACCCACGACGTTGATGAGGCAATATTTCTTTCAGACAGGATTGCGCTTTTCCAGCCTGCCCCAGGCCGTATAACTGAAATCGTAGATGTTGATCTTCCTCGGCCCAGAACCGACTACGACGTCAGAGCGCATTCTAGGGCACTGGAGCTTCGTAGCCACATAATGGCTCACCTGCGCGCTGGCAAGGGGATGCCCGAATGAGTGTCAAGGTAGCTGACATTGGTGTCGACGAGGAGCTCGCAAGTCGCATGCCTAAGCCACCCAAACCAGGGTTGGCGCAGCGCGGGTGGATGATTGTTGTGGCGCCGTTAGCGGTGGTGGCGATCGTCGCTGGAGCCTGGGAGGTTGCCTCACATTTCGTAAGCGCAGTATTGATACCGCCTCCTCAGCGAGTTGTGCACGACTTCGGGACACTTTTTGCAAGAGGGACGGCACAAGGGGCGCTTGCTATATCTATACGCGAGTTGTACATCGGCTTATTCATCGGCCTTGTTTCAGGAATTCTTCTCGGGATGCTAATCGGTCGGTATTCAATGGCCGAGGGAATTCTTGGCCCATTCATTAATGCTGCGAATGCGACGCCCCTGAATATTCTGATCCCTCTATTGATTGTTTGGGTTGGTATTTCGTCGAAAGCCAGAATCCTTTTCGTCGTTCTGATCACCTTTTTCCCGGTTCTTTTAAATACCGCCGGAGGGCTCAGAAACGTGAGTCGAGGGTATGTAGAAGTCGGTAAAACGATGGGGCTTAGTGAGCGCCAGCTGCTTCGCAAGATCATACTTCCTGCATCGGTACCCTATATTCTTGCCGGCGTTCGTATTGGCGTTGCGCTTGCGGTCATTGGGATGATTGTGGGCGAGATGGAAGTTAGCAATGTAGGTCTTGGATACATGCTCAACTTCTATGGCCAAGGGTTCCAGACCGGGAAGCTACTTGCGCTTGTTTTCCTCTCTTCTTTAATTGGCGTATTCAATGTGACAGTTGTTCGTCTTGTTCAGAGGCGATTCTTCAGGTGGACTGTGGCTGCGCGCTAGGAGCGCAAAGGTCATTACGTGGTTTTTCGGTTGTTGCATTCAGGGGCGGGTCCACTTGGGGACGCCCCTGTTTTGCTTTGCTTTTTCCATTCGAACAATGGTTCTATCGCAGTTTGTTCTTGGCCGAGTGCTAAGGTTTAGTGGCTGGGCGAAGGCCTGGCGAGGTAGTGAGGTTTGGTCTACTGCCACTCGAATTATCTGGACCGGCATTGTATGAAGTGTGAGTTGATTTGCCGGTGATTGCGGTTGTGGCTTATTGTAGTTGCGTCTTCTATGACTGTGTAGCGGTACGGGATGCTGCTGACTGCAGGAGTTCCCGGGAAGCAACCGGTCGAGAAGTTGAAATAGCGTGTTTTAAGATTTCTGAAAGTGATGGGTGCTGCGGCTGTGGCTTTTTGGATCGTTCTCAACTTTCGACTAAGGGGCTGTTCGAGTGTTGGGCGATCTTAGAAGGGCTATTTGCAGGAATTATCCCAATGTTGAACAGGTCCATCTCTTTCTTCACCCGATGTGTTTTGATCATTACTGGAGGAACGCTTGAGTACGCAAGAGGGAGTCAGACCGGCGCCTGTGCCGCTTGTATTGGGGGGAGCGCGAGGTGGCCCCAAGGTTCGAACGCTGCGCAGGGACAGTTGGAAGAAGTCGCCACTAATAACCCAGGGTTACCTGATCCTATTCGTCGTGTATGCGACGTGGGCTGCATTCCAAAATAGCAATTACTATGTGGGGGCCGGGTCTCATCGTGACCTTATCTCTCCGTTCTATTCTCCCTGTATCGGTGCGAGTTGCGTGCCGGGTAGCCATGGGAGCTTCTACCTGCATTGGTGGACTTATTCTCCTGCGCTTGTGATTCTGATAGTGCCCTTGGGATTCCGGATCACGTGCTATTACTACAGGAAGGCGTACTACCGTTCGTTCTGGCACTCGCCCCAGGCTTGCGGAGTGGCAGATGGCCACAAGAAATACACCGGCGAGACCAGATTTCCTCTGATTATCCAAAATATCCACCGGTACTTTTTCTTTCTGGGAGTGCTGCTGAACATAATGCTTACCGCAGATGCTGTAATGGCTTTCAGAATGCCGGGCGAGGGCATAGGTTTTAGCGTGGGCACCTTGGTCCTGTGCCTGAATGCAGCGCTCCTGTGGATGTACTCTATTTCTTGCCATGCATGCCGTCACTTGTGTGGTGGCCACGTGAATGAGTTCTCGAAGCATCCTGTGAGGCACGGGTTATGGAAGATCATCACCCCGCTGAATGCGAAACACATGCAGCTCGCTTGGGTGAGTCTTACATTTGTAGCCCTCACCGACCTGTATGTCCGACTTGTGGCCAGTGGAGTCATCACTGACCCGAAGATCTTCTAAAGGGCTGACCATGGCAGATTTTGAAGCAATTGAATTTGATGTCGTAGTCATTGGAGCTGGCGGTGCTGGGCTTCGGGCGGCTATTGAAGCCAAGCAGCGAGGTCTGAGGGCGGCAATCGTATGTAAGTCTTTGCTCGGCAAAGCCCACACGGTTATGGCAGAAGGTGGCGCTGCGGCGGCTATGGGGAACGTATGGTCTGAGGACAACTGGAAGGTTCACTTCAGAGATACGATCCGGGGCGGGAAGATGTTGGGTAACTGGCGCATGGCCCAGCTACATGCCCAGGAATCACCCGATAGAATTCACGAGCTTGAAGCGTGGGGAGCGCTTTTCGACCGTACCAAAGATGGGAAGATCCACCAGCGTGACTTTGGCGGACACCGCTACGCAAGACTTGCCCATGTCGGTGACAGGACTGGTCTAGAGCTCATCCGCACGCTCCAGCAAAGAGCGGTGGCGCTTGATACGGAAGTATTCATGGAGACGAAGATTCTACGGCTCTTGAAAAACTCCTCAGGCGAAGTGAGCGCAGCCGTCGGATATCAGCGCCCAACCGGGAAGATCGTTGTATTCAAGGCTAAGTCATTTGTTCTAGCAACGGGTGGTATCGGCCGCTCCTGGAAATACTCGACAAACTCGTGGGAGTCGACAGGCGACGGGCATGCTCTGGCGCTTTGGGCAGGAGCTGATTTGATTGACATGGAGTGCATGCAGTTCCATCCCACCGGAATGGTTTGGCCACTTTCCGTCAGGGGGTTGCTCGTAACGGAGGGCGTCCGTGGCGATGGAGGCGTCCTTCGAAACTCTGAAGGAAAGCGGTTCATGTTCGATTACATCCCGCAGATCTTCGCGGCTGAGACGGCTGACAACGAGGATGAGGCAGATCGCTGGTACGACGACCATATCAACAATAGGCGGCCTCCTGAACTCCTTCCGAGAGATGAGGTGGCTCGTTCTATAAATGCTGAGGTCAAGGCCGGTAGAGGAACTCCGCACGGAGGCGTTTATCTAGACATTGCAACCAGAAGGTCGGCTGACTTTATCCAGCGCCAGCTGCCGTCGATGTATCACCAGTTCAAGGAACTTGCTGGTGTGGACATTACGGCGGAGGCAATGGAAGTCGGTCCAACTTGCCATTACATAATGGGCGGGATAAGAGTTGATGCTGATACCGCTGCCTCCACTGTCCCGGGCCTGTTTGCGGCCGGAGAGGTAGCGGGAGGTCTTCACGGAGCAAACCGGCTTGGTGGTAATTCGCTTTCAGACCTTTTGGTATTTGGGCGCAGAGCAGGAATCGGGGCGTCTGATTATGCAGAGGGAAGGACCAGCGGCACTGACGTGGATAGTGCGGAGATTGAGTCGGTGATTGCTGAGGCTCAAGCTCCACTAACCAGGGAGACCGGGGAGAATCCCTACGATCTGCAAAGAGATCTCCAGGACACTATGCAGAATCTCGTCGGAATAATTAGAACTGGGTCGGAGCTCGTTGAGGCGTTGGACTCGATCAATTCGTTGAAGGAAAGGGTGAAGACCGTGGCGGTAAACCGCGGTCCTTCTTATAACCCTGGATGGAATTTAGCTACCGACCTTCCCTCGATGCTCTCAGTTTGCACGATGGTTACTATGGGTGCAATTGAGCGCAAGGAGAGCCGAGGCGGTCATACACGCGACGACTACCCGAAAGCAGATGCGGAGTTGGGGAAGATCAATTTTGTACAGCGTCTGAACGATTCAGGTGAGGTGCTGATTTCACCTGAATCGTTGCCTGAGATGCCAGATGACCTTAAAGCCTTACTTGAGGAAGGGGCACACTGATGGCCAAAGTCATAATGCGGATATGGCGCGGTGATGCGGATGGTGGCGAATTTCAGGATTTTCCGACAGAAGTATCGGAAGGTGAAGTGGTTCTGGATGTGGTGCACCGAATTCAGGCTGAAGCTGCGCCGGATTTAGCCTGTAGATGGAACTGCAAGGCAGGTAAGTGTGGATCGTGCTCTGCGGAAATCAACGGGCTTCCTCACCTCATGTGCATGACGAGGATGGACACTATTCCAACAGAGGAACCGGTTGTCATCACTCCGATGAAGACGTTTCCAATCATTCGCGATCTTGTGACTGACGTTTCATTCAATTACGAGATGGCACGCCGATTGCCGCCGTTCGCCCCCAAGGACCCTGGTCCTGATGGTACTTATCGGATGCAACAGGTTGACGTTGACAGGGGTCAAGAGTTTCGCAAGTGCATTGAGTGCTTTATGTGTCAGAACATTTGCCACGTTATTCGCGATCATGAGGAGAACAAGGCACACTACGCGGGTCCTCGACTATTTATTAGGTATATGGAGCTGGAGTCCCATCCACTCGACACCAATGATAGGCGTGAACTGCTGCGCCAAGAGATGGGCCTTGGGTATTGCAATATAACGAAGTGTTGTACCGAGGTATGTCCAGAGCACATCAAGATTACAGACAATGCCATCATCCCTCTAAAAGAGCGCGTGGTGGACTCGTCTTACGATCCAGTAGCTTGGCTCGGAAGGAAGATCTTGCGAAGGACCAAGAAAACTGCCGACGAGGCGGCAGCCTACAGGAGAGATCCTCAACGTGCAAAGGCCGGGAAGTAGCGACGCCTATACGAAGGCGTTCATTCGAGAGTGAAAAATAGAGTTCCCGGGAGAAACCGGGAACTCTATTATCTCGCAATCATGTACCTGCAAAATAGGTAGCCGTCCACTTCGAAAGAGGATTCCAAGTGCATCTCTATGGGTGTCGAGCTGCCGATATTGGTGAATCCCGTTGGCGTCCCATTACCGATTCGCGGTGAAATCGTGAGGCAGATTTCATCCACGAGCTCTGCGATCAACAGTTGGGACACTAGTTTAGGCCCTCCTTCGCAGAGTAGCGTGGTGATCCCCTGCGATCGCAGATATGAAAAGAGCTGAGGGAAATCAATAGATCGGTTGCCGAACGCAACAAACCTTGCACGATGTGAGAGACGCTCGATTTTAGAGGGATATGCTTCAAATGTCGCGTTGCTTGTCGCAATGAGTGGCGGAGATTCTTCGTTAAAGATCTTGTGACTATCCTCAATATTGAGCGAATTTGTCGCTACCACGAGAAGTGGGGCTTTCGGCGAATGCGGCTCTGGGATGGGTGACGCGTATTTCTCTGCTTGAGCAGTCAATGCTCCGACAAGTATCGCGTCTGAAATCGAGCGAAGGAATCTAAAAACCGTCTTGTCGGGTGGCCCGGAGACGCCAAAACTGCGCCCTTCCATCTGTATCACGCCATTCACCGTGGTCGCAAAGTTCGCCCTGATCCATGGTCTTTGCTGAGGGATCGTTTTTGGGCGAGGATATGCCAGCTGCAATTCGGAGCGATCCAAGAGATTTGTAGTCATGTCCAAAGTCTAAAATGCTCCTAAAATTGATTTGCGATCTTGCAGTTTGATGTTGCGTTTGCGACTCAATTGTCGACTTGGAAAATCTCGATCTTCTTCGTTGCGTTACACTGTTCAAGTCACCTAGGGAGGTGAGCTGCTACATGGACCAGACGTGCACAAAGCTCCAGGAGGATGGTGCAAAATGATCGAGTTCAACGAAGTTAGCCTTGAGGCCAGAGCTCCCGATGTTGCTAATGGAGGCAGGTGGATTCCTGTGCCTCTTGTGCAGAGGATTGATCCGCTGACTCTGAGGACGTGTCGAATCCTCACTGGCGTTAAGTTGCAGCCAGAAAATCCCCCGGATCTGGCAGACTTAACTAATCCCGGTGGATTTTGTCCATTTTGTGAAGAGTTCTTCGAAAAGGTCACCTTTGAATTCGAGCGTGACGTGGTACCTGCTGGGAGGATTAGGAAAAACAGGGCGGCCATTGTTCCGAACATTATGGCGTACTCAGGGTATTCTTCTGTAGGGATATACGATACTACAAGGCATTTTATCAGTCTGGGCCAATTCACTCCGGAGATTGTTAATGATGCTCTTGCGGTCATGGTTGAGCACTCGAAGGCTGTCCGTAGCGCCAGGCCGGACCTGGTATGGTCTTCGATAAGCGCGAACTACTTGCCGTCATCTGGTTCATCGGTGATCCATCCTCATTTGCAGTCGTCTCACGACTTGGTGCCAATGGCGGGACAAAGAGAGCTGGTGGAGGGTGCACGGCGTTATAACGGTGCGACGTCGAGGTCTTACTTCGATGACTTGGCGAGCCAAGAACGAAATGGCTCCAGATATGTCGGCACTACCGGTACGGTCACCTGGGTCACCCCCTTCGCCCCTCGGGGATTCCAGGAGATATGGGGGATCATCGATGGTGTCGGAGACCTTCCCGCGCTCGGAGACAGTCATATTTCAGATCTCGCCGATGGTGTGGTGCGGGTCCTGAGGTACTACGAAGCTCACAACTTTTCTGCATTCAACTACTCGCTGGCAGGTGGGGGACCAGACGGTTCCACAATGGGATTCAGGCTTGTATTCAGGATACTTGTACGCTCGAATCCGGACGCTTACTACCGCAGCGACGTTACATATTTTGAACGTCTCCTTGACGAACCACTTTTGGACGTAGCTCCAGAAACGGTGGCGAAGGCGGCAGGCCAGTTTTTCAGCTAGTTGCCTTTGCGCTTGGAAGTCTGCCCTTTCGCTGAGTTGAATACCGTGAGTAAGCAAAGCCTATTAATGCGAGTGCGGTCGCTAAATACATGTATGCGAGTGCAGCGCTGTCAGTTCCAGCGAAAACTGCATGAGTCCAGATCAATGCCAGTGAGATTACGCTAAATCGATGTACTGTAAGCCATCCCTTTTTACCGAATCCGATTCTCAGTCGTGCCGACAGGCCAGTTATGATCCCGGAGTAAAGGCCGATTGTTCCCAAGGCTACTGCCAGAGGTCTGTATCCTGACTCGAACGGTACGAATGCGCCGGCAGGTCCGACTTTGGCATAGCTGTCCAAAATAATCGTCAAAATGTGTATGGATGTGAAACTTAGGGTGAAGATTGCGAGGAGCGTGTGGAAGCGCATTCTCGTGATGGGGTGCAAGAGCTTGAACCGGTGTTTCCACGGATGAGAGAGTAGGATCCCGGTCATAGCAAGCAGCCAGAACAGCAGGTAGGCGGTAATTCCACTGGCTCGTGCGAGGAGCCAAGGAGCCATTCTTGGTTGTTGTAGGGTATGGGACTCGAAGATTGTAAGTAGGTATCCGATTCCTATTGCATTGGCAGTTACTACCAGGATTGTGAAGAGATCGCCCAACAGCGAATGTGGCTCAACCTCGTCTTCGTACCCGTCATCTGGGATATTATTAGCAATTCGCGGGTTCGCCACTTGCCGAGGCCTTCCAGGAAGTACGTGAAGGAATCACTGCACGAGGCTTTTCCAAGTCACGTACTCATCCATAAATGAGTTTGACACCACTTGTCCACGATCTGTAATCCATGCAGCCGCAATTCCTTCCGATTCGGAGAACTCTATTAGTTTTGTTTCGCCAAGAATGAAGAGTGCTTTCGACCACACCTCCGCTCTGGCGGGATCGGAGGAAACCACCGTAACTGCGGCCAAGCCAGGTCCACCAGGTTTGCCCGTTGCCGGATCAATCAAGTGGTGCCTCAGCGCGCCATTCTGCCACCAACTTCTGACGGCTATTGACGAAGTGCAAACCGCATGGTTTGAGAGGCGCAGCACCATAACCGGGTCACCCTCAGGTTGGTGTGGATTCTGGACTCCAACGTCCCATCCATTTCCTTCTGGGCCTGTGCCCGAGCAGATACAATCACCCCCTGCTTCGATCAGAAAATTAGAAGTCGACGCGCTTATGGCTTTTGCGGACCATTTAAGCGCCAATCCCTTTCCAATTCCACCGAGATCGATCGGTCTGCCGCCCGGGCGTACTCCGTTATTCTCGGTGAATTCGGGCTTCCATTCTTCTAGGGGCACGCGATCTGCTAGCGGGGGAGCGCACCTTGGATCCGGAATACCCTCCGTCCAAGACTCCTTGTAGCCCAGTGCGATCAAGTCGCTAAGGATTCGGGGATCGAATAGGCCTCTTGTCGCCTGGTACGCAGAGTAGGCTTCCCGAATCGCGTAAAAGCATGGTGCGGAAGGGTTGTGCCAGATCTCCGGCGTCTGATTCAATCGGGACAGATCGCTTAGGCCATCAAATCGGGAGCAGCTCTCCTCAACAGCCTGAAAAACATCTTTAATCTTTTTGACGCTCTCTTCAAGCCTTGTAGCACCGGCAGCGGAGCAGATTGAAACTATCACGGATGTTGCCATTGCAGTAAAAGTACTGACAAATAGGGATGTCGGAGACCTATCGGAGTGCACGCGACGCTCCAGTGGTAGCATGCGTGGGCGGAGGGGTAGTTGCCGTAGGTCTTGGGGTAGTAGTTGGCGCCTGGCTTGATGATGGAGCGACAGCTCCACTTGGCGGAGTTCCTTGCTGGTTCGGACCAGCAACCGAAGACGACTCGGCGAGGAGCGCCTGAAGCTGTACTTTGAGGAGAGCAATTTGTGATTTGAGTGCGTTTATCTTCTCCATCTCCAACTGTTTCTGTGAATTGGAGATTGAAGGAGACGGCGTAGTCGAATTTGCAGGCTGATTTTGAGTAGTTGTGACGGGCAAGGCTTCGGAAGCCGGATAGCTGTGGTTGATCTCGCCTGCGACGTAGAGAGTGGAAATGATGCCGATTCCGGTTGAGAGCGGATAGAGCACCACTAGGGGCATGAGCTTCCTAAGTTTTGTTTGCTGTTCTTTCGAAAGAGCCATCTGAGCTCGAAAGTTTAGTTGTCGGTCTTGCTTGAAGTCGATCCGCTGCCACTGGCGTCTTTGCTGGATATCACCGATTGCTCTTTGGATCCGTCTGATGACCCGTCGTCGCTCCTGGCGGAGCTTGCTCCAGTTGTGGCATAGGTAGGCGGAGGGGACGTCGTCGTAGCATAAGCCCCCGATTGGATCGCGGCACCGCTATTGGCGTTATCGATTGCACTGCTAGGGAGTCTGCTAGCTAACGTTGCTTTGGCTGAGTTTAACTCCGCTTGGAGTTGAGCTTCCTCGCTTGAAAGCCGTTGAATCTGACCAGCCGTGAGGTCATTTGCATTCGTAGTAGAGGTGGTTGTAACAATCTGGCTTGTGGGCAGTGACGGGGGTGTCGACACCGTTACCGCATGTATTGCCGTGGCAGATCCAGCTCCAATTCCAATAGCGGCCGCCAACTTGATCAAGCTTGCTCTGGTCAGCACTACAACCTCCCTGTCTAGTATCTACAGTATCTCTGACCAGAATTTGCAATTGATTATACTTTGATGAGAATTCTCTAATTGCTAGTTTTTGCAGTCCAGGTGTTAGCTACGCAGGTTCTGGCTGGTCAGTGCGGGATCGTCGTATGTTTGAGTTCGTTGATCTCGGAGTGGTTGGCAATCTGATCCACGATCTTTTCAATGTAGTCAATCGAACTCTGAGCATTGCCGTCCGCCCGCTTCATCAATCGCACGAACGCCGCCTTGCCGTTGACAAATATGGTGGGAACGCCAAAAACGGAGAATTCGGAGACAGAGTTTTCATGCGCTTGTCGGTACCGTACCAGCGGCCATCCGTTCTCCAGCTCATCGAAAACCGCCCTTGGATCGACCCCAAACTGCGAAATGGCGTCCTCGAGCACTTCCTGTTTTCGGAGATCCTGCCCGAGATCGTGCCGTATTGAAAAGATCTTTTGGTGAAAATGAAGAAATACTTCTGGAAACATCTCTTGCATGACGATTCCAACCTGCCCGGCCATCAGATTGTCTGCCTTGGAAGGGTCTTCCCATGAGGAGAGCTCTCCTTCTTCGGTATGGACCTCCGTCAACGAAAACGGTATGAAGTCCACCTCCCAGTCGGCTCCATTGAGCAAACCGACAGCTATATGCTCGTTAATAATCCTGGCGAAAGGGCAGCGATAATCCCAGTTGACGTCGAACTTTAAAGTATTCATGACATATTCAACCGGTTGTATTCCGTGACAATTCCTGCCACCATCCAAAATTACGTTTGCCCGTTGATATCTAACGCGTCAAGTGCCTCTCGAGCCGAATCCAGCACCTGTTGGTCTCGGTCGTAACTGAGGACATTTTTGGCAATGTTGAATGGCACCCAGGCCATTGCATCAACCTCTTCATTTGGCGCGAACTCACCGCCAGCTGCCACCATAAGCCAGTAGCGCACGATCTTAGATCTGCCCGAAGGTTCGGTATACCTGGTAGAGAGGATCTCTTTGAGCGGACGACATCGATACCCCGTTTCTTCGAGCACCTCTCGGAGCGCGCCTTCCAAAGGCTCTTCTCCGTGGTCCAACTTGCCCTTCGGAAAGCTCCAGTCATCGTATCGTGGTCGGTGAACTACGGCGCACAGGTAGTTTTCTCGGTCAGATCCACCTTGCCTAACTACAACGCCGCCATTGGCCAGTATCTCGTGGTTTGGCTCCATGCTGACCAATCTAGTCGCGGAAGAAGGCTCGGAATAACTTGGCGAATAGCCATCCCACTACGAGTCCGCCAATAACGTCGGATGCATGGTGAATCCTCACATGGATCCGGCTTGGAGCCACAATCATTGCGATGAGTAAATACAAGGGAGCCAAGGTGTCGTTTTCAGATAAGAAGATGTAAGCGCAAACGGCTGCGCTTGAATGTCCGCTTGGAAAAGCTGAGGTAAGGGGCTGGCGAAGTGGCAACGGCCTTTCTCCCTCGTACAGCGGACGCTCCCTCTTGAAGATGCTCTTCACGCCTAGATTTACCACGACCGACTCCACTGCCAGGGCAATGACTGCACGCCTGGCTAATTTTGCTTGATCTTTTGATCTGAGGGCTTTGAGCGCGGCCAAAAGGAACCAGATTATTGAATGGTCGGCGGCGGCGGAGGCAGAATAGAACAAGCGGTTGAACCATGCGTTTTTTCGCAAGGGTTCGAAGAGATCATCAACAGTTTGGTCGAACTGCGCAATCGTTTTGCGGACTAATTCCGGATCTCTAAAAAACTCCCGCAACTCCTTTGGCGATAGCCGGAAGTTCTCTGGGCCCATTTCTTCGTCCTCTGCGTGCAGGTTGACTCGAATGTTAGTGGCAAAAGATTATCAGTTTTTCTTATGAAATCCGCCAGTGCGCGTTCAGCTGGTCTTTAGATCTTGTGGAATCTGCCCGCTCATTCACAGGTTTGTGTCGGGCACAAAACTTTGAAATTGCAGAAGCCGCATAGCCGAGACGGCTTTGGCCTGAAGTCGTCTCGTTCGCAGGCAGTGCGCACGGCTTTCCAGATGGCTCCTGCTTTGTTCAACAGTGCCGAGAGCGATTGTTTACTTGGCTTGGAAATGATACGCGTGGCATCCCGGAGGTAAACGAGCTGAACAGTGTCGGGCACGACGTGGAGAACTTGCTCGCAAAGAAGCGCATAAAAATATACACCGGAAAGCCGATCGTGCTCTTGCATCACGCCGGGCATTCTCCCGGTCTTGTAGTCCGTGACCGTTATAGTGCCATCCGGATTCAGATCCAGCCGGTCGATAATTCCTCTAAGCGTCATATCTCCCACGTGGGCTTCGAGTTGCAACTCTGTGCCCAGCGCTCTCACCTTTTGCGGATCTTCCGCGATGAAATCTTGCTCGATGAGAAACATTGTGTCTCTTGCGATATCGTCCAGGTCGACCGAGCCTTCGCATTCCTCCAGGTACACCAGTTCGCCACTAATCTTTGCCTCATCCCAGACTTGGTGGAAAATCTGTCGGGCCACTTCTATGGTCCGCGCTTGGGGCGGAAAGTCGAAGTAAAGGCGATCAAGACAGCGGTGCGCGAGAGTTCCTTTGAGGGTATGGGAGTTTATAGGTTGCGGAATGTGATCAATTACCGCAAGGCGGAACGCATATGCGCATTCCTTGAAAGACGATACCTTTGATGGTGTCAACGAACTTGGTACGGGCAAACTCATCTGTCTATGCGCAATTCGACTAGAACTCACAATTCTAACATCACAGCAAACTAATTAACATTGAGCAGTCTACTAAACATTGTGCAATGTTCGAAATCAGAATCGAAAAAATTGTGAAGTCAAGTAAATTTGTAGGAATTGAGTTCGGTTCGGCATAGTTACTCAAGTCGACAAGCCATGCGACAGATCGCTGTCGAGCTCGGCGCCGGCAATACAAGGCATGAAGTTGCGGTAGCCAGTGCGCGGAAATTCGCAATTGCTAAATTAATTTAGGAAATTCGCCCCGTGGCAGAGTCGCACGGAAGTCGGCGGATCCATCGTCACGGCAAGGGGAGTTGACGCTGGATTCAGGGTTCAGCAGAGATATCATGCCACCAATGTGACGCGGAGGGCTTCCAGAGATTCCGTAGTTCTAAAAATAGCTGGGCAGCTTTGGTTCCGACCCAATCTACCGGGAGAAGCTCTCTGGGGAGGTCAGGGTCGAGAAGCGGTAGCCGCCGCCAGTCGTTTACAAGCTTGGTGAGATGCACAAAAGCATCTTCATCGGTTTCAGGTAGGTTGCCAAAGTGGTTGATTTCGAAGTGCTCGTAGGCTGCCTCAACTGTAGGCAGGTCCCATGCCTCTGCGGCTAAGTCAGTGAGCTCATCCATGTCCGCAAGGCTGCCGATGAAGATATGCGCAACCTCCTCGAGATACAGCTCGTGAAGCACGCTCTCCGCTTCACCAAGGCGTTCGGTCCACGGGCAAACCCATACCCCTGCATTTAGTAGTGCGAAACCAGCCCAGCCAAGCTTTACCCGCAGGCTGTATCGTGCGTCGCGCCGCGCTTCGGGAATGGCTATCAGGATGATGATCCATTTGCGATCCCACTCTCGCTCTCTTGCGTGGAAGGAGTAGATTCTTTGGCTTCCCTCGCGCAAAAGGTTTTTAGCCCTAGGTGTTAAATGCCATCGAGTTCTGCGGCCCACTTTTTCGGGAGTTAGTAGTCCCTTTGCAGAGGATCTGGCGAGTGTCTGTCGTACGGTCTTTTCGTCAACCCCGAGAGCCCCCAGAGCAGTGATGAAAGCGTTCGTCCAGATCGGGGCGTCGCTTTGGACGGCAAATTCGCCCAGGACTGTCAACAGGTAGCTACGGGCGCTCGGGACCCCGAGAGCCTGGCCCCTTTGGACCTCCGACCTGCTGTTAAACTCAACTTGTCCGCGTGGTAGTTTTTCAGGCACAATCCATTATCTCCGAGACGAAGCGATAATGCATATTTTAGCTTAAACAGAAAAAAAGTTCTACGATCTGTTGACAAATATCATAAGCACTGTAGAATTATTTCGATTTAGAAATTCCGACGAGCGGTTAGGAGACTGCGTGAAATCGAAGCAGCTGGTCAACTTTGACACTGACCCTAAATCCTATAAACACTGGGAACTCGAATTTGACAACTCCGTAGCCACATTGAAAATGAAGGTTAATCCGATTGCCGGATTGCGCGATGATTACGAGTTGAAACTAAATTCGTACGACCTTGGCGTGGACATCGAGCTCTACGACGTTGTTCAACGAATGCGCTTCGAGCATCCCGAGGTCAAAGCAGTAATCGTGACAAGTGCTGACGACAAAGTGTTTTGCGCTGGAGCCAACATTCAGATGCTTGCGGGATCTACCCATCACCACAAAGTCAATTTCTGCAAATTTACAAACGAGACGAGGAACAGCATAGAGGACTCCACGGAATTCACCGGGACGACGTGGTTGGCCGCCGTAAACGGAACTGCAGCTGGTGGAGGCTACGAGTTGGCTCTCGCCTGCGATGAGATAATACTGGTGGATGACAAATCCTCTACAGTCTCGTTTCCAGAGGTTCCGCTTCTCGCCGTCCTACCGGGTACAGGTGGCTTGACTCGGGTGGTGGACAAAAGGCATGTCAGGAGAGATCTTGCCGACGTGTTTGCCGTCAAGGCAGAGGGCATAAAAGGGTCTCAAGCGGTCAAGTGGGGTCTCGTTGACGAGGTGGTGCCCAAGAGTCGTTTCGAGGAGCATGTAAGGGAGCGCGCACTTCAGAGAGCTGAAGGTTCGAGTCGGCCGTCGAACGAGAGTGGCATCGCCCTCGTACCGCTGGAGCGGCTCGAGACCGAGGGTGGGCTTTCGTACCCACACCTCGAGGTCCGGTACGACCGCGAACTATCAAGCGCGTTTTTTACCATTAAGGTTCCCACGTCGATCACGGTGGCTGATGTCGCGCAGGTGAAGGCGCTGGGCTCCTCGTTTTGGTTGCTCGCGCTCTGTCGCGAGCTTGATGATGCGGCCTTGAGGCTTCGCTTCAATGAGCCGGAAATCTGTAGCTGGGTGTTTGAATCGACCGGGGATCCGGACGTTGTTTTGGCTGCGGATGATTTGCTGCGCAGTAATTCCGACGATTGGCTAGTCAAGGAGATCCGCCATTACTTGAAGAGGACTTTCAATCGCCTCGAACTCTCGTCACATACTCTCGTTACGCTGATAAAGCCGGGAAGCTGTTTCGTTGGCACGCTGGCCGAACTAGTGCTCGTTGCCGATCGTTCTTTCATGCTAGACGGAACGTTTTCTGATGAAGATGGAACTTCCGCGCCTCTCGTTGGTCTCACCGATGCAAATGACGGATGGTATCCGATGGTAAATCGAATCAGCCGCTTGGAGAGTCGTTTTTTTGGGAGGCCTGAGGAATTACGGGACGTGCGTACCACTCTCGGAAAGCAGCTTTCTAGCGAAGATTGCGAGGAACTTGGCGTAGTGACCTTTATTTTTGATGAAATCGACTGGGACGACGAGGTTCGGATCCTGCTCGAGGAGCAGGCTAGTTTTTCTCCTGACGCCCTGACGGGCCTTGAGGCAAATTGCAGGTATGTGGGGCCTGAAACCATGGAGTCCAAGATTTTTGCGCGCCTGTCTGCTTGGCAGAACTGGATTTTTCAAAGGCCCAACGCGGTTGGACCTGAAGGGGCATTGCAGAGCTATGGAACGGGCTCGCGGCCAATTTACAATCGAGAGAGGATTTAGCAGCAAGATGACTCAAGTTGATTACGACTCATTAATACCAAACAACGTCAATCTCAAGGAAGACCGCCGTCTTCAACGTGCATTGGAGTCGTGGCAGCCCAAGTTCATTCAGTGGTGGAAGACCTTGGGACCGGTGGCTTTTCAGGACAATGATGTTTATCTGCGTACTGCGATTTCGGTATCGCAAGAGGGTTGGGCCAATTTTGGATATGTGAAGATGCCGGATTACAGGTGGGGGATTTTCCTTTCCGATCCCCAGTCGGACAAAAAGGTAGGTTTCGGCGATCACAAGGGAGAGGATGCTTGGCAGGAGGTGCCTGGCGAGTACCGGGCAGATCTGCGGCGCTTGATTGTCGTCCAGGGGGATACGGAGCCTGCTTCAGTGGAACAGCAGAGACAGCTGTGTCAGACGGCGCCCAGTCTTTACGACATGAGAAATTTGTTCCAAGTGAACGTGGAGGAGGGCAGGCACCTTTGGGCAATGATCTACCTGTTACACGGCTACTTTGGTCGGGATGGGCGAGAGGAAGCGGACGAACTTCTCGAGCGGCACTCCGGTGCCCAAGACAATCCGAGAATCCTTGGGGCGTTCAACGAGCCGGTTTTGGATTGGCTTTCTTTCTACTTTTTCACCTACTTCACAGATCGCGATGGAAAGTTTCAGCTCGCGTCGCTAAAGGAGAGCGCTTTTGATCCTTTGGCACGTACTTGCGAGTTCATGCTTAAAGAGGAGGCGCACCACATGTTTGTCGGGGCGACGGGGATAGGGCGCGTAGTCCAGCGGACTGTCGAGCTGATGAAGGAGCACGACACAGACGATATTTCCGGTCACGGTGGCATCAACATCGATACGATTCAGCGGTATCTGAATCTTCACTACACGTTATCGCTCGATCTCTTCGGGGCTGAGACTTCAACCAATGCGGCAAACTATTACGCCGCAGGGCTGAAGGGACGTTTCCATGAGGATCAGCGCAGCGATGACCACAAGTTGAAGGACGCAACCCGTCTCGTTCCGGCCATAAATGGCGGCGAGGTGGGATGGCGGGAGGCACCTGCGCTCACTGCTTTGAATGAGACGCTTAGGGAGGACTATATCGCCGACTGCGCAAAAGGCGTCGAGCGTTGGAATCGGTTACTGGCTGAGACGGGACGCGAGTTGAGGCTCCCGCATGTCGGGTTCAATCGCAATGTCGGAATCTTCTCGGGCCAGCCGGTGAGTCCGGATGGGCGCCTGGTGTCGAACGAGGAATATCAAAAAAGGGTCGCGAATG